>NZ_JALAAI010000160.1:0-7516 GCF_052785085.1 Candidatus Electrothrix sp. | reverse complement strand
GTTGTCAAGGCAAGGGGTTAAACAACAGAGTATGCTTAAAATGTCCATTTTGTTCTCCTGAATGATTTATCGTTTACACAATAATAATCATCCAGAAGAGATTGACAATTGATTGGCGAAGGTATTGGTATTCAGGGTGTTATTATTAAAAGGCCCCAAGGTGGCATTGAGAAAACCGCATTCTCCGGTTTCTTGATTATATGGGCAGAGATACGGAATATCTGATCCGTACTGAGGTGATGTAAAATTTGGGCTCGTGTCCAGTGCGAGGCAGAGGTTTGCTGCCAGTTGCAGGTGCAGCATTTCTTCTATGATAACGCTGCGGATAATTTCAACAGCTTCGCAATGTTCTTCTTTAATGGAGCATATTGCCGTAATATAGAAGGGGAGGGTGTAAAATTCAACAGCAACAGCAGCCTGGGCGAGTTGTTGGACAAGCTCTTTTGTCCATTTTTTTTCTATATTTTTTGATGTGTTCATAAGGATTTGTACTTTCTCTAAGTATTACGGAAGGTGCCTGCTGAGATGACAGAGTACGGTTAGCGGGCAATAGGGAGAAGGTGATATTGTCGTGCAGAGGTGGTGATAAAAATGAATGTTGTTTTCAGAAAAAGGTTTCTCATATTTTTTCCTATGCTATGTTGCAAGTTAAGTTGCAATGGGTTGCAGAGTTCCTCTTGTTTTTTTTTAAAGGGTGCTATACAAAAGCTATGATACCCCAGGCTCAACCAGTTGACATGTTACTCTATGAATACTTCTCTGTCAAAACATTCTCTTTGCGGTTATTCTGAAGCTTCATGAGAAGCATTTGAACATTAATTCTTCTGTTTAGTTGTCCCTCTTTTGTTCCCTCTACAAGAGCAGGTATATGTCTAAAATACGCGTTCTCGCCGATCATCTTGCGAACCAGATTGCTGCTGGTGAAGTTGTTGAACGACCAGCCTCTGTGGTGAAGGAACTCCTGGAAAATGCCCTTGATGCCGGAGCTGACCGCATCAATATCCAGGTACAAGGTGATGGCACACGTCTTATCCGGGTGATGGATAATGGTTTTGGTATGGATCAGGACGATGTCTTGCTCTCCCTGGAGCGGCATGCTACTTCAAAATTACTTGAGGAAAGCCAGCTGACAGCTATCACAACCTTGGGGTTCCGGGGAGAAGCCTTGCCCAGTATAGCGTCTGTGTCCCGGATGTCGCTTCTTTCCCGTCTTCAGACAGCTGAAATCGGTACCAGGGCTGAAGTTCGCTACGGTACACTTCATGACCTCCATGATGACGGTTGTGCCTGTGGGACTCTCATTGAGGTGCGCAACCTGTTTGGCAATCTTCCTGCCCGGAAAAAATTTCTCAAAAGTAAACGGACAGAGCTGTTTCATATTGAAGAGGTGATTCGTAACCAGGCCCTTGCCCATCCTGATATTACCTTTTCCCTTCAGGTGGATGGACGGAAAACCCTTATCTTGCTGGCAGCAGGCCAGGAGCAGCGGGTTCGGGATGTTTTTCGTTATTCTGGTACTGTCCTTGATGTCTTTTCAGAGAATGAACAGGACTCCCTGATGGTGAATGGGGTTCTCCTCCTTCCTGATGCCTCTTCCACAGCCTCCACAACCCGCCTCCGTATTTTAGTCAATAATCGTCCGGTGCAGGACCGCATGATCCGTTACGCTGTTGCTGACGGCCTGAAGGGCGTGCTCATGAAGGGACAGCAGCCTGGCGGGGCCTTGATGTTGTCCCTTGATGCTCAGTTGATTGACATCAATGTTCATCCGGCAAAGCGGGAGATTCGGTTTCGACGTCCTAATGAGGTGCGGCGTTTTCTTGTCCGTGCCGTTGCTGAGGCTGTTCTTCGTCATCAGGAAGAGAAGCGTTCTGAACTCTTTCATCCCTCACAAGACAAATCAAGACAGACAGAGGGTGAAGCGCCATTGCCTGAAGCCAGCCTGTTAGATCAAGAAGAGCAGGAGAAAGATGTCTCAGGGAGCGTATCCTGTTATCCGCCTGTTCATTATTCCGGGCAAGATTTGAAACCCCAGCAGGCCAAACAGCAAACATATAGTGCAGAACCTGTTCCCTTTTCTTCGTTGTTGGATCAGCAGGATTCCTCACAGAAAACTGAGGGGCAGAAGGAGGTGGGAGAAAAACAGCCAGACAAACAAGGAAGGGAAGAGCGAGAGAACCAACCCAGCTCACAACCCGGTTATAATGGGTTACGTTTGATTGGGCAACTTCGTAATCTTTACCTCCTTTGTGAGCATGATGAGCAGTTAGTGGTGATTGATCAGCATGCAGCCCATGAGCGTATTCTCTATCAGCAGCTTCGTAGCGCATATGAAGAACGGGCTGTTGCTGTCCAGAATCTGCTCTTTCCAGTAACAGTGGAATTGGGACCTGATCATGCTGATACCTTAGAGCAGGAAGGAGAGGCTGTTGCTGCTCTGGGCCTGCACGTTGAATTTTTTGGTGATACCACCTGGGTTATTAAAGGGGTTCCTGCGATGGTTGGTACAATGGCCCCTCAGGAAGTGCTGTTTGATATTCTTGATGGGCTGGCTACCGCTTCAGGAGCCTCCCGTGCTGAAGCCATGCCGGAATGTGTTGATAACCTGTTGGCTTCCATGGCCTGTAAGGCTGCCATCAAATCAGGAAATCAATTGCACCCGGAAGAGATGCTTGCCCTGCTGCAACAGATGGAACAGAGTAGTTTTTTTTCACATTGTCCCCATGGCAGGCCGGTTTTGAAAACGTTTTCTCAAACTGATATGGCAAAGTGGTTTAGAAGGAGCTGATAAGCCAGGGAACAGAGTGAGAGACAAGATGAGGGAGATATTATGGATCAGGACAAGCTCAACAGCCAGGTTATTGCTGGCTTGCCGGTTGCTCTTTTTGTCGTGGATGATACGTACAGGATCATCGAATTTAACCCTGCTGCCGAGAAAATCACCGGTATGAAGCGCCAGGAGGTCCTGGGGAAGTCCTGTTCTGAAATTCTTTCTTCTAATCTCTGTGAACATCATTGTCCGCTCCGGGAAAGTGTGACAACAGGCCAGCCCTGCCTGGGCAGAGAGGCAATTATCCAGACGCGTACAGGCAAGAAGATTCCTATTATCCTGTTTGGACAGACAGTTGCAGCGAGTGACAGTAAAAGTGACGGCAAAACTGACCGCAAGATGCTCTATTTCATAGGGATCTTTTGGGATGCCACAGAGACTAAGGAGCATGCTGCGTATAAGCGTAACCTGCTCTCGCTTTTTACCCATGATTTGAAGGCCCCGGTGATGATCACAGGTGGTTTTGTAAACCGTTTGCTGGAGGGGAAGGCTGGGGCACTCAATAAAAAACAGATTAGCTATCTCCGAATTGTCCAAAAGGAACTTAAACGCCAGGAAGAGTATATTCAATCTTTTCTCCATGCCTCCAGGATTGAATCAGGCCAGATTGAATTAGAGTTGCAGCCCTGTGAACTTGACACCCTGCTCCAGGATATTATTACGGGTTTTAAGGTGCAGGCAGCTTTGAAAGGAATTGATATTGCGCTGGAAATCCCGCATGATTTGGGGGAAACCCTGCTTGATAAAGTGCATTTCAGCCGGGTAATTTCCAACTTGTTAGATAATGCGATTAAATACTCGCAAAGTGAGACCTTAGTTCAGGTTCTGGGCCGTATGACAGAGAAGCATTTTCTTTTTGAGGTCAGGGACCAGGGACCGGGTATCTCCTTACAAAATCAGACCCATATTTTTGATCATTATTACCGTCCTGCCCGCCATTGCTGTGAGCAGGGTTGCGAGCAGGTAACAGGAACCGGGCTGGGCTTAGCAGCGGTTAAGGCCATTGTTGAGGCCCATGCGGGTTCTGTCTGGCTGCGGAGTATTCCAGGGAAGGGGTGCTCTTTTTTTGTGGCATTACCCAGGTAACGGCTGCTTCCAGAAGTAGTCATGGAGAAGTTGGACTGGATCTGAACGTTACTCAGTTCGTGGTTACATCTGAAGGTGGGTGTTGGGGTGGCTGTCGGGCGTTTGAATATACGCCCAGTGCAGTCACTGTGACCAAAATGAGTCCCATACCGATGATCTGTGGGCCAACCAGGCTTTCATCTAAAACCACGACGCTGAATAGCGACGCGGTGACCGGTTCAACCATTGCCACTATTGAGGCCACGGACGGCGCGGTATGGTTCAGGCCGACAATATAAAGAAAGAACGACAATCCAGCGCCAAGCACACCCAGTACTGCAAACAGGGGCCAATCCGGTGTGTTCAGGGCTGCAACGATCTGGTCGACGTTGCCCGGCCAGATAAGGATGGTGGCCAGTGTTGCGAACGCTATCACGAGAATTGCCTGTGGGCTACCGTGTGGCGCAGCATATTTGAAGCCAAAAATGAATATCGTGTAGGACAGCCCGGCAAGCAGCCCGGCCCCCACGCCCATCGCTGTGACGCCCACTGAACCGATATCGTAAATTTGCGTAAGCAAGACGATGCCAAGCATGACCACCGCTATCGCAGCCCACTTCATCGGGCTGGGGCTTTCGAGCTTGAGTGCGAAGGATACAAGATAGACAAACACCGGTGCGCAATACATCAACGTAGCCGCTACCGCAACGCTGCCCTCTGCGATGCTCACGAAATAGAACGCAAAGTTGCCAGCTACGCCGAGACCGGCAATCGCCGACCAGAACCATAATCGCCCACTTGCCAATCCGCTGTAGTGCGGACGCAATGCCAGCCACACGAGGACAAACAGCAGCCCGATCGCGCCCCGGTAGAACGATACCACGAACGGATCCCAGCCATCGCTCATGAGGATCCCACCGATCCCTCCTGATATTCCCCAGCATAAGGCCGCCAGTACCACGAACGCCGTGCTCACACCCGCCATTGGATCTCCTTTTTGTATGATGATGGGATTATACCTGATGCGAACAGGCAGGGCAAGGGGATGGCGGATATAAAGGAAACGCTCTGAATCATGCTCGACTGAGGCCATTGTTCGTAGAGATGGGGAGAGCCTATTTCTCCGGCGGCTTCTGTTCCGTATCAGCGGTGACGGCACGATCTGCATTAACTGCCCATTTCAAATAGTCAATACCTGCCGATGCCGCAAGACCTATATGCAGGGCATCTTCTTCGCTATTGACCGGAATAGCCCCTTGAGCAATTAATTTCTCAGCAACTGACAAGGCTTGGTCAGATAGTGGTCTTCGCCTGAATACGATGCGTTGCTGTTCAAAAAGGCGGTGGAGAGAGAGGGGGTAGTGAAACTTGCCCCCTATTTAATCATCGAGAAATATCCGTCTGACCATCTTCTGTATTCCTGAATTTCATATTTTCTTTACTCTTCTGCCAGGCAGCAAACTCCGCAGGCCGAATGCGGTAACGGGCAATGATTCCCATATGCAGACGACTGATTTCTTTTTTGACCATTTCCACAAAAGCCAGCCGGTCTGCCTGAGCAAGTCGCCTCTCAGCATAACTGCTGATGACCGCTTCAGCATCCAGGCGACAATTCTGGACTATATCACCTATAAGTTCGTGCATCTCTTTTCTATAACGTAGCCTGAGCGGGTCTGGATCTGCCAAACTTTTCCTGACCGCATTGTATTCATTTGCTGAACGTTCGTAGGCCCATATAAAGAGGTCACGTAGCAGTTCATACCGATTCATTTCATAGACTCCCAATTGGGCGTCAATATAGGCGCGTTCAGGCACATCCAGGAACGTCAGTGGACAAAGGTTGTTTTTGATGAGGGAGATATTTGCACCGAGTCGGGATACTCTTTTGTTAACATCCTCAAAAGGCTGTAGATAGGGGAGTTGCACCATAATAAAAAATGCCTGCTCAAAAGGATCTTGGATTGTCGCTGCCTTATTGATGATTTCACGGAAATATTCTTCTATGAGTTGCGGCATTGCAAGCGGCACATACACTGAACCGCCGATATGTACGGGGCGCCAGCGCAATCGTCCACTGCTTTCAGGGTCAGGCATCAGGTTTTCTGACAACAGTCCGTGGAGACTGAGAAAGGTATACGTGTCAAAGCCAATGTCCTCAGCGCCATCAATAAGAAGTTCGATTGCCGCTTTGTGGTTGAGGATCATTTGTGCTTCCTGAGCACCCTTGCCTTCAGCGCATTGGCCCAGTTCAATGAGGCGTTCTGTGTCGAGCCGGGAGTAGGTGTTCCCCTCCAGGCGGCTGGAGGCCCAGGATAGGTCAATCAGCAATCGGCTTAAAATCGCGCGGCCATAGGTGCCCGCAGGGTGTTGCTGTTCTTCTGTTTCACCAATGTGATAGAGATGGGCACGGAGCGAATCGTCCAGATAATTTGTTGTGCCAGGAATGTAATCACTCAAAAAGCCCCGTTCATAGCCTACCGGAGTTCGGCCTGTGCGGCTTTGTCGAACATAGGCCATAATTTCGCGGCCTTCTCTGGAGATAGGAATATAACGCTCATAATCTTCTCTGGCCGTATCATCTGTGGGAGTTATCAGCTTGTCATGCTGGTCTGCAGGCAGTCTATAGAGCGTCGCTCGGCCCTTACCGACAACGGATATGTGTCCTTCAGCAACCAGTGCCGTTAGCCAGCGTTGAACTGTTCGTTTGTGAGGAGGGGCTTGCAAGCTCTGTATAATTTGCCTGACATCGGCACCCTGTGGATTGTCGGCTAAAATTCCCAGAACTTCTTTCTGTTGCCGGGTCAGGTCAGTTTTTGCCATCTTTATTTCCTTGGTTCAACCTTGGGAGACGAATTGCTATACTAAATCGCGACATATTGCGACATATTGCGACATATTGCGACAGTTATTGTGTCGTTATTTGTCGCGAAAGGCAAGAAAAAAGGGCGCTAAATTGAGCAATAGCAATATAAACAGCTTGATAGTCACGTAGTCACGTAGGTCTCATAGAGTTGAGCGAAATCAGACAGTTTAAGCAAAGAGCTGTCCGCTTTCGTTGCACTCAAGCGGACCTACATGGCTGATTATTGCTGACCATCCGTTGGACCGAGAGATCATAACAAAGCTGAAGGATGGGCTGTATGATATTGAATTGAAAAATGATGAGGTGGTGCAGTATGATACGGAGCAGGCAGGAGTGGTCTTCGCCTGAATACGATGCCCTGCCATTCAAAAAGGCGGTGGAGAGATAAGGTGTAGGGTTGTAAACTACAAGGAGGATTCAGCCTCGCTTTCTCCTCGCCTTTATTTCAGTTACAATTTCATCCATGCTCATTTTGTCAAATACCTTCTTTCTCTCTTCCGTGTAGTCGCCGAATCCGGTTGTGAACTGATTCAGAAAGCGTATTGTGTCCGCCGTTCCGAGCTTGCTGCTTAATAAAGCAATTGCTTTGATATTTATATCGTTCAACGTTGTCGCTGTAGCACTCATTTTTGGCTCATCGCAGATTAGTGGGGAACGCCATGTTCCGCAAATACTCTGAGCCTGAAATTTTCAAAATTTCTATATCCAAACGCAGTCCGAATAATGTTTCTTATGCTGTTATTGAGTCCTTCAACAAA
>NZ_JALAAI010000159.1:0-7737 GCF_052785085.1 Candidatus Electrothrix sp. | reverse complement strand
TCTTGGCACCGCAAAAGCCTTGAAAAATATAATTACTTGATAATAAACGAAAAATATTTTTACGCCCAACGAATAATCAGGTAGTTAGGATTGTTTCGATAATGATTCTCACAAAGTTGGGTTAAGGGAGTCTGTTTCGTTTTTTCTGTGGGCCACTGGCAAAGCGACCAATCAGCCATCCTGCTAATAAGACTCCGGCTCCAGAGAAAAACCACATGATTTTATTCACTTCCTGGGAAGCCGTATATTCATCCTTAATTTTATTGCATTCATTCAAGCTTAGAGCAATTTTTTCTTCCGTAGCTATTTGTAACTGCTCCAGTTCTGCACTGCTTGCTTCTTGCAGTTCTTTGCTTTTTTTCAGGTCTCGGGTCAATTTTGCATTACCTGTTTTCAGCTCTTCGTTTTCTTTCAGTAGTTCACGTACCTGTTCTAATGGCGGCTTATCGTCACTCAGGTATCTTTTCAGCATCCAACCTTCTGTACCGCCTGTAAGTCGTACTTTAGCCCAGTTGCCACTTTCCTGGAGCAACTCCAGTTGGTTACCGTCTTTAACAAACTTTATGATTTTGTACTTCTCCCCTTGGCCACGTCGTACCGGGATATCAATATCAGGTCGAACAAATTTGATTTCAGCGGACATTGCTGGTCCTGTTACGAGAACGGTGAGAAGAGGCAGAGAAAAAAGAAATTTTCTTCTGCATATATATTTTTTTGTCAACATCATAATTTTCCTCAAGTAGTATCCTGTTATGTTAAATCGGGACAGCAAGATAGTATGTGAAAGTAGCAACAGGTATTTGGACCCGTTTGATGAACTGTCATTTGTATTGCCCTTTCTGGAGATGCTCATATGCATTGAAATACTTGTATATGTTACGAACAGACCGGGTGATATCTTTTTCCTCTTCCAATCCCTTTGCGAGAAAAATTTCTGCTGTATGGTTGAACCAGAGGTCAGGATTAAAACCAGCCAGGGCAGTTTTTTTTCGTGCAGTCATAACCTGCTCAGGGCTTGCTTGATAAGCAGCCAGGGTCATCATGTTCCGGTCCAATTCTCGTAACTTTGGAGAGGAAAAATAATGGTCAGCCAGAAAACGAAGATAACGGGCAGCTGTATGGATATTATATTCAGTTTTTCGTATTTTTTTCAGGTCGATTTCAAGACCTTCCTGAAGAATTGCAGAGGGATCAAGCCCCATTAGCCCTACGTACCCATTATTGCCTATAAAAGAAGGATCAAGTTCTGATTTCTGATAGGCAAGAGCTGCCAGCAGTAAAGGGGGAAAATGATATTTTTTACCATATTTTTCAAAAAGTGGGAGGATCCTTTGATAGCGCTCAAGGGCTGTAAGCTCCAGGTTATTTTTGAGTCTTTTGCCTTTTTTGCGGTAATACTCAGTAAGCCTTTGATGGCTGTCTTTGGGCTTGTACGCATTTTCTTTAAAATAGCGTATACTCTCCTGGAGCAGAAGGTTGTCTGCCCGAATCATCCAGATACGTTCCTTGGCTGTTCGTAAGGCGATTTTTTTATGGAGCTTAATACCATGCAGAACTGTTGCCCAGAATTCTCCAATATGATCATCAATGACTGTCATGGGCAGGATGCCAGCCCCTGTCATTTCTAGCAGATCCTCATCCTGGAAAAAGGGAGGAGCAAATTGAATGGTTACTGGCTTTCTGCCAATAGAGGTAAGGGTGTTGTTTAGTTTTTGCAAGCTGTCTGCATAGCTGCTGTTTTTCCGAACTGTAATTTCTTGTCCAGAAAGATTGAATATACTTTTAAACTGTGAGGAATTGGGTCCTGTGACCAGGATTTCCTGGATTTCCAGGGCAGCCGGTGAGATGGTTTTGACACGTTTTTCCTGGTCAGGCTGTACCGGTATATGGGCAGCTACAATATCTCCTTTGCCTGTAAGCAGATCTTCCAGCAGGCGATCCTCGGGAGTGGGCAGGAAAACAAGCTCCATTTTGTTATCACCAAGCACTACCTGATCATTAAGGAACTGTTCATACCGTGTCAGTATTTCTGTACTCAGACCGAGGTTTTGTTCGTTGTCCTGTATAAAAAAGGTTCGGGAAAAGGGGAGTAACACGCGAAGTTGTCCCCGCTCCAGAATACCGTCAAGGTCGCCAAGCCATGTTTCCCGTTGTCGTGCTGGTACATGGACATCAGTAAACAGGGGTGTTCGGATTGGTTTTGTCTCTTGTGCCAGCTTTTTTTCATGCTGTATCTGGCTGCTTTGCCCGGTTGTTTCCTGGGTGCTCTGACTCCCGCGATCCAGGCCAGAGAGGAGCAGCACAACCAGAACAAAGCCGAGTACGGCAAGTTCCAAGTGGATAATCAGTTTATTGATACTCATCTGTCCGGGTTTTAGGATGTTTTTTTGCGAAATTACTGGTCTGATACCCCGCTGTTTGCGGCGTAACAGGAGAGTATTTTTTAATTAATACCAGCCTTTTGGTGCGAAATATTAAAGGCAGGGTGGCTCTTTGTTGTTTCTCCCCCAAAGGGAGAGAATATATAATGCCCTTATAATACCCCTGTTGAAGATGATCAAGTACTCTATTTGAGCATACTTTATTCTGAAGTTCAAGTCATCCATCTCGTTCCTGTCTTCCTCTGGAGAGGTATATATTTTTTTTATTATATGGGGAGTACAGAAAATTATTTTGCTGAACAGGTGCTTCTCCCCTGTTTAGCCTGGTATTTTTCCTGTTGACGTGGTATTCAGCTATTGACTGACTGACAAACAGTTCATATAGTATATGTTTCAATATGTAAATATCAGTGAATCTGTATTTCTATCAGCCTACTATCAAACCGTTTTTTATATCCTTATTTTGCTTTCAAATTTTAAGCAGTAACTTACTAACTCCTCACTTAATATAGGAATGAATACTAAGAATATGAGCATGTGGGTCGTAATTGGCCTGACAGCAATCCTGCTGGTGAATCTTTTTAATCAGAAGCCAGAATCACGTCTTCCAATGACGTATAGTCAATTCTGGACCAGTGTGGAAAATGGCAATATCCGTAAAGTAACCATTCAAGGTGATAAGGTATTGGGATTTTCCTCTGATGGACAGCCTTTTACCACAGTGACCCCTGATGATACAGACCTGATTCCCATGTTGCGGAAATCAGGTGTTGATATATCAGTGAAAGAACCTGACCAGGAATCCTTATGGGTTTCCATCTTTATTTCTTGGTTTCCTATGCTGCTGTTGATCGGTGTCTGGGTCTTTTTTATGCGCCAGATGCAGATGGGAGGCAAAGGTGGTGGTGGTGCCCTTGGTTTTGGTCGAACCCGAGCAAAATTGCAGGATGAAGGTGAGGTAAAGATCACCTTTAAAGATGTTGCTGGCATTGATGAAGCCAAAAATGAATTGGAAGAAATTGTTGATTTCTTAAAAGATCCTGAAAAATTCACCAAACTGGGTGGACGTATTCCAAAGGGTGTACTCCTGGCAGGTTCTCCTGGTACTGGTAAAACCTTGTTGGCAAGAGCTATTGCCGGAGAGGCTGAAGTACCGTTTTTTACCATTTCAGGTTCGGATTTTGTGGAGATGTTTGTTGGTGTAGGGGCCTCCAGGGTGCGGGATTTATTTATTCAGGGAATGAAAAATGCGCCTTGTATTATCTTTATTGATGAGATTGATGCAGTGGGACGGCATCGCGGTGCTGGCCTGGGTGGTGGACATGATGAGCGTGAGCAAACCCTGAACCAGTTACTTGTGGAAATGGATGGTTTTAATGCCAATGACGGGGTGATTATTATCGCAGCCACCAACCGGCCTGATGTTCTGGACCCGGCCTTGCTTCGTCCAGGCCGTTTTGATCGTCAGATTGTGGTCCCAGTGCCGGATATTAAAGGGCGTCAATTGATTCTGGAAATCTACGGCAAAAAAACCAAATTGGCTGATAATGTGGATATGGAGGTTATTGCCCGAGGAACCCCAGGATTTTCCGGAGCTGATCTTGAAAACCTGGTCAATGAGGCAGCCTTGGTTGCAGCCCGGCAGGGAGCCAAAGAAGTCACGCTTGAGTTTCTGGAAATAGCCAAGGATAAGATCATGATGGGTGCTGAACGTAGATCCATGATTATTTCAGAAAACGAAAAGAAAATTACAGCCTATCACGAGGCTGGTCATGCCATTGTGGCCCGGATGCTGCCAGATACGGATCCCATTCATAAGGTAACCATTATTCCCCGTGGCAGGGCCCTGGGGCTGACCATGCAGTTGCCTATTGATGAAAAATACACCCATTCCAAACAGTATCTGCTCAATAATATTTCCATCCTGTACGGTGGTTGGGTGGCTGAAAAGATTATTTTTGGCGAGATCACCACAGGAGCAGGCAATGATATTGAACGGGCCAGTGAACTTGCCCGCAAGATGGTCTGCGAATGGGGTATGAGCGATGAGTTAGGCCCCTTAGCCTATGGCAAAAAGGAAGAGCAGATTTTCCTGGGTCGGGAAATAAACCAGCATCGTGATTATAGCGAGGACACCGCCCAGAAGATTGATGAGGTGGTGAAAGATATTATTATAAAAGCCACAGTTTCCACCACAGCTCTACTGGAAGAACATATTGCAGTATTGAAAGCGGTTGCTGATGAGTTGCTGGAAAAGGAAACCATTACCCTGGATGATATAGATCGTATCATCAGAGAACAGAATGGAGAAGCTGCCGGTGGTACAGAGGCAAACGAGACTGTTGCGGATGCTGAGGAAAGAAAAGATCATTCAGCTGATGCCTGAGAGACAACCTGATAAACAACCATACACAGGCTAACGCGTCTGTAAGATGTAGACATTGATTACCCAAGGCACAGGAGCTATCCCCAGAATAGCTTTTGTGCCTTCTTTTTTTATGAGGAAAGGCAGCATGAGTAGGATACAGGTAATGGGAATCCTCAATGTAACCCCGGATTCTTTTTCCGATGGCGGGCAATGTGTTGGGGGTCAGGCTGTTATTGAGCAGGCAAAAAAGATGCTTGCCTATGGCGTAGATATTATAGATATCGGTGGGGAGTCCACCCGGCCTTTTGCTGAGCCTGTGGCAGAGCAGGAAGAATTGACACGGGTTCTCCCAGCCATTGAGGCGATCCGGGGCCTTTCTTCTGATATCCCCATCTCTATTGATACCACCAAGGCTGGTGTTGCAGCAGCCGCCCTTGAGCAGGGTGCAACGATCATTAATGATATTTCAGCCCTGCGCCAGGATCCTGAGATGATCCAGGTCGCCAGTTCCTGTGAAGTACCGATTATAATCATGCACATGCAGGGAACACCGGAGAATATGCAGGTTGCGCCTGAATATGCGGATGTTGTTACTGAGATCTGTGTTTTTTTTCAGGAGCGGACCAGCTGGCTGGAGAGCCAGGGCATTGCCCCAGAGCGCATTATTCTTGACCCTGGCATCGGTTTTGGAAAGACCCTTGAACATAATGTAGAGATCCTGCGCAATGTTGCCACCTTTAAGCAATTGGGTTTTCCGGTACTGATCGGCCATTCCCGAAAATCATTTATGGAAAAATTGCTGGGTACCCCGGTTGAAAAACGAGATTGTCCCACAGCGGTTGTTTCTGCCCTTTGTGCTCAGCAGGGGGCAGATATCCTGCGTGTCCATGATGTGGGGCAGACGGTTGCGGCGGTTCGTTTGGCTGAGGTATTCAAGGAGTCATCAGCAGACATTTACCGTTAAAATGATGGTTATTTTCGATTGCCCTTCTGGGGCGGGATGTCAGATTAAATTGAGCCTTGATTTTACTATGAAGAAATTATGTTGTCGTTCCAACTTTTTTTCTCTTTGTTTGGTTTTTTTCGTTGTTTTGGCTCCCTCAATTGGTGCTACAAAAAAGAAATCATATGGAGACTTCAAAAAGGTTCGTTTTGTGAAAAATTATGATGGCGACACTATTACCGTTGATATCAAGGGCCAACACCCCTTATTTGGCGATGATATTTCTGTCCGGGTGGCTGGAATCGATACTCCGGAAATACGAGGGAAATGTGCCCAAGAAAAGGAATTGGCCCGTGAAGCCAAGAAAATAGTCGGTGATTTGTTAAAAAATGCCCGTACCATCAGGTTGAAAAACGTGCGCAGGGGAAAATATTTTCGTATTGTTGCTGATGTCTATGCCGGAAGGAAGAATGTTGCTGATGTGTTGGTGAAAAAGGGATTGGCTGTCCGTTATGACGGTGGCACCAAGACCTATAATTGGTGCAGCAGTAAGGCAAGAAAAAGTGGTCAAGGATGGGTGAATTTGCTGAATAAGATGTTCAATGAATTTTAATTTCAAAAATGTTGCCGAAAAGAGCCCGGCTTTTAAGGTCGGGATTGATATCATGAAGACAGAAAGAAAAAGACGTTTAAGTGTGGTGTTAGGTACAGCTCTGCTTACAGGAAGCTTCCTGTTGCTGATTGCGGCAACGGCCTCAGCTGAGCGCAAAAAGGTTGCCTTTCTGCACATACAGGAAAAGACGCTGAAAGAAGATTGTGTGGAGATCAAGGGCAAGCACGATGCCGTGCCCAGCTACAGTTGTTTCGATGATGAAGGCATTGCCCAGCCCATGATACCTGGTGAGGAATGGCATCTGGTGCAAGCGGAAAAGGTCTGCTTTCTCCATAAGGTTCGGGATACTATACGGGTTTGCCTGGAAATTACTCTGTTGACTGAAAATACAGCCTCTTGCTATAGCTGCGCCATTGGTGATGGGCCAGCCACGTCCTTTGAACCTGGCACGAGGTGGGAAAAGCTCACAGCTGAGGATAAGCGTTGCGCTCCCCGTTTGCAATCCTTTGCTGTGCCCAAGACCATGGTGATTCCTATGCTGCCTGATTGGGGAGGACAGGATGCAGAGCAAGAATAATGCCTTTCCCCTGGCAGGCCTGCTGGATGCCGGTGCCATCACCGGTATTGTGGTGGCCTTGCTTTATACAGCGGGCTGGTCCTATGCCTATCATTATTTTTCCCGTTTTCATCTTGGCCTGACTGACCTGGGCCTGACCAGGGATACCCTGTTTATCTACAGTCTTTGGGTGCTGTATGATAGTTTGGCAGCTGTTATTGCCTGTTTTTTTACCATTGGCCTGTATTTCCTTCTTCGTGTGCTTTGGCGGAAAATGGCCATTATTGAAGAAGTGGAATCTCCTGAAGGGGAGGGGGAAGAGCCGGTGCAGGTGGTCCGACATCCGGTCTGGCTTTGGGTATTGACCCTGGTGGGATCGCCAATGTATCTTTTGCTGCTTTTTGTGTTCTTTTACCATCTTGGCAACTGGGTTGGCTGGGATCATTTTGAGCGGGAGCAGCAGAATGATTTTCTCTCGTATCCACGGGTTAAGGTCTGGTTAAAAGGGGAGCAGAACATGATGACCGAGGAATGGGCTTTTGGGTGCTATCGTTTGTTGCTGCGCAATAAGAATCAGCTCTATATTTTTTGGGCAGATGGGATAAGTGCGAAGGTGCCCACTGAGGTGTAACCGTTCAGATCCCTCTCATTTTTTTACGCAGCAAGAGGCAGAGGAGGCACATCCAGCCCCTGGCGCCGAGCCGTGATAACCTCAGCGAGATATTTCCACGGACAGGCGTTGCGCTTCTTACACGTATCAATCACGCTCGCAAGTATGGCGAACACATGACTGCCTTGGCCATTACGGGTACCGTGGCTTAATTTGCGCGCAATAACCCAATGACGTAGTGCTTGCTCCGCCTCATTATTGGTCAG
>NZ_JALAAI010000158.1:0-7768 GCF_052785085.1 Candidatus Electrothrix sp. | reverse complement strand
AAGCTTTTTCTAAACTGAGACAATTTGCTGGCAGGCATGATATTGAAATATGGTGGAACGATGATGAAATAAAAAAGAAATGGCGTTCATTCAATTTGAGCAAGCAAAATCGGGCTGAATATCTTTTTGGTTTTAACGAGTTGTTTCTTCCGGCTTTAACAATATTCAGAGAAAAAGTTGAATCTCTTGAATGTTCAAAGAAACTGATGAAAAATGCTTGGGCACTTCTTGATCTGTTAAGTCTTTTGGAAGAACAGACTATTGAAAAGCTTGAAGGAAAAGTCCATATACAAAATCGAATTGTCTCTCTGCACGAGTTGGATGCCCGCCCGATTAAAAAAGGAAAATCTCATCCGAAGTGTGAGTTCGGAACAACGCTTCAGATGGCTTTCAACCGAGAGGGATTCCTCATCACGACTGAAAATTTTATTGGAAAACCGAATGATAAGAAACTTTTCCCCAAGACTCTTGAGCTTTTTATAAAACGTATGAGAGAGACCCCTACCACGGTTGTCGGAGATTTAGGTTTTCGGAGCCGGGCGAATTTTAAAGTCGCTGAAAAAATCGACAACGTTTTTCTTGGACGCTCTGATGATGTTCATGAAAGTAAAAGAGAATTCAGCAAGAAAGCTCGTTCGGCGACTGAAGGGTTTATCGCTGTTGCCAAGAATCTCCGGGGATTTGGATGCAGTCTCTATCGTGGATTGGAGGGAGACCGAATCTGGTCTTTACTGTGTCAGACTTCTTATAATCTTAAGAAGTTTTTACTGCTTTGGCGTGAGGAAAAAATCCCGGAAAAAAGTCTGATCAATTTAGGGTTAGCATAACCATCTTTGGCAGGAGATCATCTTTTACCCGAAGTCGGGTAGGGGAAAAGTGCGTCCAATTTCCGTCTGAAAAATCGAATTATTGACGGAAACCTAAAAAAAGCAGCTGAAGCACCTTAGATTGAACGTTTTGAAATAACGTGTCAGGGTATTGACTACTATGAATTCTTCCGGCTGTCGAGAAATTCAGCAGATACTATTTAATAACAAAAGAGATATTATTGATATAATAGCCATTTTTGAATTAACCATTAAGCACTCCCGTGACTTCAATAAACAATAGAAATTTGACCCGTCCTGAATATAGTTGACACATTAATGACCATTCAGGATGGGGGCATCCACCCACCATCTCATACTCATTACTATCCCTGCCATATTTTACTTTCACCCCGGAAAGCATCAGCGAGGACAGATCAAGAAGCTCCTTGGATTGCAACATTTAATTCGTCCCATACCCCGTAAACCGCCTTCTCTCAGGCGCATGGAACGCCAGAACAATATCTTCATTAGGCACACCCAACTCGTTCAGCTCCTCAGCAATCCTTCTCTCCGTTCCATTATGCTGTATCCAAACCTTATTGTTTTTGATGTCAATATGCAGAGAACAGCCATAAATCCTCCTGTCATTCTGCCATCCCACATTGATGATCTGATAATGATCGTTTTCTCTGTCGAAAATCGTCTGCACTTCAATATCTCCGCAGGCCGGAACAGCATTTGTATATTTTTGCATAATCTCAACAATGCTGTTCCTGTACTTCTCTAATTTCTCCATTCCTCTATCTCCTCTTTCCCGATATTGCAGACAATCAGCCTGAGCCGGTTCTTGCTTATCGCCAGCCGCCCGAAACGGCTTTCAAAGAATGATCTGTAGACCTCCCCAGGCACACAGAGATAAAGAGTGCGGTCAGGTTCGGTCTCCTCAAGCACATCACGATAATTGATGAACTGACCCAGCGCAGTATGAAATTCATAGGTCACCGAGTCAGCAAGAAACGTTTTTACCTCAACAGCTATCTTTCTTCCATCTTTTTCCGCAGCAAGAATCTTTTCCGCCCCCAGATCAATATAGAAATCTGTGTCGCCATATCGCATGAAATAAGGATCATGGGTGATTTGCCACCCCTCTCTGATCAACGCTTTTCTGACTATATCGTGAAAATTGTCTTTTGCAGGCATGGTTACGGAGTACCTCCCTCACCTCCACCTCCCGACTCCTCACCATCCTTTTTTTTAGGCTTTTTGCGCTCACTCAATCGGGTTCCCCCAGCCATCTCATACTCATTGCTGTCCCTCCCGTACTTCACTTTCACCCCGGAAAGCATCTGCGAAGACATATCACGAAGATCCTTTTCATCCGCCCTGAAATTATTGCCTCCCGCATCAGCCTGGGCAAGCTGCCCGTTATAGGTATCCTCGGATGCCTGTGTTTTGTTTATCAGGGCTTCAAAAGCAGCAACAGTGAGGCCGTTGCCCAGATCAAGATCAGGATCGATTGCCTTGAGATTGGCGAGACGTTCAAGGGCTTCGGCGATAACGCAGGATGATTTACGTTGATAGGCCATAAGATTTCCTCCTTTGTAAAGAATTTTATCTTGAAGAAAAGAAGAGTTATAAAAGGCAATAAATCTGCTTAACGCCTTTTTCACTGCCTGTCAAGGAATATAAAAAAATTTATGGAGAGGAACAGGAGGAATACAGAGATTTTTTCTTCCGGGACAAGGAAATTTTACGATCAAGCACAGGTACGAAAAAAAACACATCACCCTTGTTGTTCCAGCAGGCTTCCTGTTGGTCGCTGACAACCTTCCTGCAAGAGCAAATAACCTTTTGTTGGTAGCCGCAAACCTTTTGTTAAGAGCAAACAACCTTCTGTTTGTTACCGCAAACCTTTTGTCAGGAACAAACAACCTTCTGTTTGTTACAAACAACTCCTTATTTGTTACCGCGAACCTTCTGTTTGCTACCAACAACCTTCTATTGGTAGCTGCAAGCCTTTTGTTTTCTACCAACAACCTTCTGTTGATAGCCGCAAACCTTTTGTCAGGAGCAAATAACCTTTTGTTTGTTACAAGCAACTCCTTGTCAGTTGCTGCAAACCTTCTATTTTCTTTCAACAAGTACTTGTTAATAAACAAAATTCCCTACTCAGCAAACTACTCTCGCAGTATCTCGCATCGCTCATTAAACAGGTCGCTGGAACGCTTGAGGAACAGCATACCGATTTTTTTTGTAGCAGAGAGATGGTGAGCAGGCCGGGAAAGGATACTTGATACGATTCTGCCGTGGCCGAGACTCACAAAAACGGTTGCAACTTCTGATTGACATGTTGGGCACATTGTTGCAACATTTCTTCTTCCTCTTCCACTATTGGTAATTCAACAATATTTTCAACTCCTTTATTGCCGATAATAAAAGGAAGACCAATCGTGCTGTCAATACCGTAAAAAGCGCCTTCCGTCCTGACTTGACCAGCGATTAAGGTGTCATGTCCCATAGTAATGGCCTGGAGCAGCTTTAAAGTTGCTTTTGCCGTACCAACCGCTGTTTTTGCGCCAGAGAAATGGGTAATAAATGGTTTTATAATTGCTCGGATGTCTGGCGGATATTGAGAAACCATCTCGTAGCATTCACTAATTTTTCCTGCCGATATCAGGCCGGTAGCCTTCTCTCTGACCCGGGCAACTTCTGAAAAAAGCTGATCCAGTGGGCATTGCTGACGAATTTTCAAAAAGACCTCGCTCAATTGCTCTTCAGTAAAACCATAAATATGAACTCCGCTCCAAAGAGGCACCATATTTAATCCATGTTCACCAAGCATGAACGCATGAATACGTTGCCGTGAGATACCGAGACTAATTGCAATTTCTTTTTTAAACCGCTGTGAATCCAGAAAGGCCCCCATGCCGATGACCCTTTTGGGGCCTAAATGTTTGGCAAAAATTGCTACAGCAAGTTCATTAGGGTTTGAAACACAAATGACTATTTCGTGACCATGCCCATATCGCGCTAACTGAGATGCATAATGCTCGAATACAGGCGCATTTTCTTGTGCAAGCATGTCTCTGTTACTGCTCGCATGACTAATATCAGCGGGAAAGGTTTTCCCCGCTGCCATAACAATTAAATCCCCTCGTATTGCCGTAGAATCAAACTCCACATGAATATGAGGACACAGCCCTGCATAGGCATCCAACAAATCCACTGAAAAACCTGGCAAATGCCTTCTGCTTAATCCTGTAGGATTACCTAACAAGAGTAAGTGCTGTTCTCTATCAAGCAGTTGCTCTGAAATGATTAACTGCGTGAGAACACGTCCGACAGCTCCTCCAGCTCCAATCACAGTAATATCCATAAATCCCCCCTCCAACTTCTTATGACAAGATCAAAAAACACTTACTAACAAATAATCAATACCACCTTTTGCCGTAAAAAGAAAGCCGAACGATTTTTTCAAATTATCCGCAGCCAGCTCAATCATTGTTACAGGAGAGCACCTTTCTGCCATATCTCTTTTTGGAGTACATAAAAAAACATCTTTTCCTTAATCAACTGTTGACAAAAGGTTTCTCTCTCTATATTTTGTGCATATGCACAATAAAAGGCATCGGCAAGCCAAATACTTAAAAAAATAATCAGACGTAATTTTAAAGAGTAACAGGCATATCTCACAAAAATTGGAGGCAAAAAATGAAACTTTGTATTACCGCAACAGGAAACGATCTGAACGCAGCAACTGATGCTGCCTTTGGCAGGGCACCCTGGTTTGTTCTGATTGACACTGAATCAGGTGCAACCCAAGGCATTGAAAACACCAATTCTCAGGCTGCGCAGGGAGCAGGAATCGCTGCGGCCCAGACCATGACCGAGCACGGAGTTGATGCTGTGCTTACCGGCCGATTAGGCCCAAAGGCAAGAACCGCCCTTGAGTCCTCTGGCATTGGGATGCACGAGGGTCTTGGACGATCCACAGTTGCTGAGGCCCTGGAACAATTCCAGGCTGGTCATTATGGGCAAGATGCTACGTCAGGGCAGACAGCAAGCACAGGAACATCCTCCCGGCAAGCACCCACAGGGCCTGGGGCTGTTCGTATGCAGGGGAATGGTTCCGGCATGGGCCAGGGACGAGGTAAAGGCAAAGGAGGCTGTCGCTGTGGCAGTGGTTCTGGCAGTGGAGCAGGCAGAGGTGGTGGTCAGGGCCAGGGACGCAGGAGGGGACAGTGAGCAAAGAACTGCACCCGGAAATCATCAAACATTTCCATAACACAAACTTTACAACCCCGATTATTGGCATCACTGGTGGTAAAGGGGGCGTAGGTAAATCAACCATAGCAGCGAATCTGGCAGCGGCCTTTGTTGCCCAGGGCAAGAAGGTCGCCTTGATTGATGCTGATGTCGATGCACCCAACGATAGCCTGCTCCTTGGTATTCCCCTGGAAAACCCTGAGCCAGTAACCATTATGCAGCCTATTTTTGACTCGGCAAAATGCACAGATTGCCAGCTATGCGTTAAAACCTGTCGGATGAACAGCCTGTTCCGGCCAAAGGTAAAAACCATTACCCTTATGGGTGAATGCAATGGCTGCGAGGCCTGTTATATGGTCTGTCCGGCAGATGCCATTACCCGTGGCAGTCATTCTGTCGGCACTCTGTACACAACCAGGCGCGGCAAGCTCTCCCTGTACACCGGGGCATTGCAACCAGGGCTGGCAGAAAGTGCCCTGGTGGTCAATGCGGTAAAAAAAGCCGCCTTTGTGGATGCGGAACTCTTTGATGTCATCCTGGTGGATACTGCTCCTGGCACCCATTGTAATGTGATTGGGGCCTTAAAAGGGGCTGATCATGTGCTGGCAGTTACCGAACCCACGCCATTGGGTTCTCATGATCTTGAGTTGATACTCTTGTTACTGGATATGTTTGATGTCCAGCGAAGCGTTGTGATAAACAGGTCAAATCTACCCGGCCAAAGAGAAAAGGTGGAACTGGCGGCTGAACTCGGGGCTGCTCCCATTGCTGCGGAAATCAAGCTGGATAAAGAACTGCTGACCGGTTATCTTCAGGGAATGCCAGTGGTTGATCTTCTGCCCAACTCAGCAGCAGCAGAGATCTTTCTGGATATGGCTGACCGTCTCACCAATGCCTATCTTGTCCAAGATAATCAGGCACAACAGGAGCAGCAATCATGAAAGAAATCGTTATATTGAGTGGTAAAGGAGGCGTGGGCAAGTCTTCACTGACTGCTGCTCTGGCCCATCTGTTGACAGAGCAAGGCACACGCTTAACCCTGGCTGACACAGATGTTGATGCCCCTAATCTCCATATTGTGCTGGGAGCTGAGTTTGACCGCAGTACACCGGTCACAGCCTCGGACAAGGCAATTATTGACTATGATAAATGCAGCCGTTGTATGCGCTGCGTAGATGCCTGCGCCTTTGACTCCATTATCGGCGACACAGAACCGATCATTATCAACTACTCCTGTGAGGGCTGTGGCGTGTGCTCCCTGGTTTGTCCGGATGAGGCTGTTTCAGTCACGCCGGTGGAAAATGGCCAGATTAACTTTGTTACCTCGGGAGCAGTCCGGGTGGTGGCTGGAGCCCTGGGTATTGGTGAATCCAGCTCAGGACGGTTAGTGGATATTGTCAAGCGGGAGGCCCGACAGGAGGCATCGTTGAGTGGCAGCGATTTGCTCCTCACAGACGGACCTCCAGGAATCGGCTGTCCGGTGATTGCGGCCTTAAAAGGTGCGGATTACGCTCTGTTGGTCAGTGAACCGACCCCATCCGCCCTGAGTGATCTGCAACGTATTGCCGAAGTCGTGCGAGGGTTCAATATTCCTGCCGGAGCAGTGCTCAATCGAAGCGACATGGATACGAAATCTGCCAACACCACAAGGAATTGGCTGGAGCAAAACGATCTGCCCATGTTAGGGGAGATCCCCTATGACCCCTATCTGGCCCAGGCCCTGGCTCGGGGTGATCTGGCTGTGAAGATGTATCCTGATGCGCCATCATCTCTGGCAATCAAAGAGCTGCATAAGGTGGTGGAAGGGTTGCTTGACTGATCCCTATACAATTTATGATGTATACCATGCACCACTTTTGATGCATGGGCCATACCCTGCGTGAATTCTGCACCCATGCCCCGCGATACATCACGGGGCTAACTTCTTTTTTTAAAACTCTTCTCAGTTCCCTGAAGCAACCGCCCAATATTCTCATGATGCTTCATCCAGATCATGATCACGATAAAACCGGCTAAAATAAGCTTCCAGGTCGGTTCATCAAGAAAGTACACACAAGGCAAAACCACAGCTGATCCAAGCAGGGAACCCAGCGAAACAAAGCCAGTCGCTGCAACAATGGCTATAAAAACAATTATACTCAGCAAAACTGCCTGGGGAGCCAGGTACAAAAAAACACCCAACCCAGTAGCCACCCCCTTCCCTCCTTTAAAACCAAGATAGACTGGAAACATATGCCCAATCACCGCAGCAGCACCGCAGAGAGCAATCAGCAGCTGATGATTTGGGCTATCAGCAAAAATGAGCCCGGCAAGCAACATAGGAACATAGCCTTTTGCACAATCAAGGAGAAAGGTTACAACACCAAGTTTTTTGCCCAATAAACGAGAGACATTGGTCGCACCAATATTCTTACTGCCCTGCTCACGGATATTTATCCCCTGGCTACGGGAAAGCAGGAGGCCAAAGGGAATAGCGCCAAGGAAATAGGAGAGTAGAATATAAAAAAGATGAGAGAACTGCATTATCGTCTGTTCAGGTTGCATTCAGAGGTTTGCCCAAGGGCGGATATCAGGTTTCTAAAAAAGAGAGCTGTCGCTAATGGCACGACCTTAAGTGGTTGACCACAGGATTACGCCGTTTGTCTTCTTGGTACTGTCAAACGAGGGTAGGCCTTTGGACGACGCTTCACAGC
>NZ_JALAAI010000157.1:0-7815 GCF_052785085.1 Candidatus Electrothrix sp. | reverse complement strand
CGCACTCTCTGGCACTACATTAAGAATCCGAAAATCTGTGATGAGTAATTACAGATATTTGAAAGAGGAGCAAGGCCCCAAAAAGGACTTTTTTTCGTGTTTTGAGCACAAATCCTACGAACTTGGGATAAGGAAAAAATAACGAAATAAACTTTACGCATTCTCCTGGTTCCCAAGCTCCGGCTTGGGAATCCTTATTGCTGAAGCTCTGCTTCACGGTGCCAGAAGACACTTTATTCTCAGGGTGTGTTACCAATGGTTCGGTAACTTTTTCAGGGAAAAAATCTCCTGTTTTCAGCAGTACTTCTGAATCAATATGAATTAATTGCAAGTCAGGGAAAATGCTGACTTGCAATTAATTCGATTCAGCTCCCGCTATATTGAGAATCCCCTAATTATAGGGTGTAAAAATTACCGAACCATTGGTTACCCTGATCTAAATAAATATAGCCCCTTTGGGACAGAGGAAGCCGCGCGATAAATCACGGGGCCTGAAGGAACGAGGCAATATCTCCCGCCTTGTTTCGTTCGTCCACTAACAGTTTTTACACGTCTGAACACTCCATACAAACGAGTAAACACAGTATTCAAACGTACGAAAGCTCTCAACACACGTCTTGATACTCTTGTTCAACATGTAAACGCTGCAAACATACGTCTGTTAACTCTTGAGTAACGTGCAAATGCTACTTTTAGACATGTGAAAGCTCTTAACGTACGTACAAATGCTTCTGCAAAACGTGTAAACACTCCTGGCAAACGAGTGAATGCTCTATTCAAACGTACAAAGGTTGCAAACACACGTCTGTTAGCTCTGTTCAAACATATGAACGTTGTGTTCAGACGTACAAATACTCTTAACAAACGTATGAATACTTTCACGTAACGTGCAAACACTCTGTTCAGACGTGTGAAGACTCCTGACAGATTTCAGACATGGCGGAATCTCAGAAAAAAAGTTTCATCGGACTGCGCCGGAGGTACGGCAAAAAGATATCAGGAAGCGCAGTTATCATAAATATATTAAGGATGTTCTTGCCTCAATCGTATAATCAACTCCTCAGATGGGTAGCCATCAGCAGGTATTCCCTTTTCTTTTTGATATTCACGGATCGCTTCTCTGGATTTCAACCCCACCATGCCGTCAATTTTATCTGTATAATACCCCAATGATGACAGTACCTGCTGTATCATAAAAGCATCCTGATGCGACAAATTCTTATCTTTTTGTTTACTAAGACCGGTTAAGGGAGCACCTCCGGCAATTCTGTACGCAAGGTGACCTACAGCCAAAGCATAATTCATAGACTTGTTCCACTCTCTGATAACGCGAAAATTATGGAATACGAGAAAAGCCGGACCAGAAAGCCCAGCAGGCAGAATAATTGAACCTTTGAGGGAATTACCTCTTAATTCTTTTCCGTCAGGTTTTTTCACTCCCAGCGACCTCCAGTGTTTCAGGCTCTTTTCTACAGACAACTTAGCATGATATGGATCAAAATTTTCAGGCAATGCGACCTCCACCACCCATGGGTCTTTCCGTTTCCAGTCTAAACTATATAAATAATTTGCGGCTGATGCCAGGACGTCACTTGTGTTTTGCCAAATATCTTTTTTCCCGTCCCCGTTTCCATCAACGGCATAATACTGAAAAGTTGACGGCATAAATTGAGGTTGGCCCATTGCCCCGGCCCAGGAACCTGTCATTTCATCAACAGTTATGCTGCCTGAGTCAAGCATGGCTAATGCACAAAGCAACTCATTAGTAAAAAAATCACGTCGTCTTCCATCATAGGCCAGTGTCGCTAATGTGTTAATGGTGGAAAAGTTGCCAGTAAAACCCCCAAAATCACTTTCCATTCCCCATAAGGCAACTAAGATTTCAGGAGGAATACCATATTTACCGTGAATCCTTCGTAATATGGTTGCATTCTCCTGAAGTTTTCTTTTCCCTCGTGTTATCCTGGAGAGAGAAATAGAATTGTTGATATAATTTGTAAAAGAACGAGAGTATTCCGCTTGTTTTCTGTCAAGTT
Source organism: Candidatus Electrothrix sp. (assembly GCF_052785085.1). NCBI lineage: Bacteria > Pseudomonadati > Thermodesulfobacteriota > Desulfobulbia > Desulfobulbales > Desulfobulbaceae > Candidatus Electrothrix > Candidatus Electrothrix sp. The sequence goes on along the minus strand of NZ_JALAAI010000157.1, from coordinate 5,779 downwards.
GAACGACCTTGTCTAACAAACGTACATTTTTAAAAGCAGACTCAACAGTATAAGAAGAAATTCCTTTCTGCCTTGCCTTTTCTTTAAAAAAAACAAGCCAGCTTCTAAAGGATGAAAACTTTTCAGAATATCTTTGTTCGGGAATATCAGCAGGTAATAAACATGTTGCTGATTGCTCAAATCGATTTTCACGATGGGCAGGAGACGATAGCACCGCAGGGTTCTCGGATTCCAGTTTCCTTTTTGCCCCTTTAGGTTGTACAATGACCAACTCTTCCGTTCCCTGAGCATAAATCTGAGCTGTGAATGAAAACCACTTGACTTCATGATGATATGGTGCGAATACCAGAAAAAACAAGGTTGCAAAAAGAACACTTTTTCTTCTTGCCGCAGCTTGGACAAATATTGATAACATATAATTCTCTTTGCATTATCAGCTTAAATTTATTCTTAATTTCAATAAAAAAACAAGATATTTCCTTGAAAAGGACTCAACCTTTTCCCCTGCTAAACCACTTCTTCCGCTGCACCTCAGCCTGACGCATCTGCACGGACAGGCAGCCCGGCCCAAAGGACTTCTTCACCTCCTGGAAAAAATCCGGGCAAGGCCGAACCGTGATATCTTTCATAGGCAGGATATCCACCTCACCGCGACCGTCAAAATGAAGGGTCAGTTTTACCGGGACAGAACCATAGAAACGGCGGATCAAATCCTTCAGCTCAACAAGCTGATTCCTGCCGATCCGATCCGCAGGCAGACGAATTGCGGTCTGCTCGGCAAACTGCTCCACAGCCTTATCCAGGGGAGAGATGTCCTCAGCAATAACCTTGGCTCCCCGCTCCCCCTGTTGAATGGTACCAAGAACGATCAAGGGCTCGTCTTTGCCAAGAAATTGGGAACAACGAGCAAAGGTATCAGAAAAAACAATAACTTCAACTCTGGAACTCATATCCTCCAGCACAGTGAAAGCCATGCGGTCGCCTTTTTTGGTAATATGCTCCTTGTACTGCTGAATCAGACCACCAACCCGAACCGCCTGCCCTTCATGCCAAGTATCCAGTTCCTCAATTTCTGCATCAGCAACCATGCGAATGGTCTCAATCACGCCATCCAACGGATGGCCGGTAAGGAAAAAACCAATGGTCTCTTTTTCATAAGAAAGCTTTTGCAACTCCGGCCATTCATCTATGTCAGGAAATGTAATTTCCGCTGCGGGTTGATTATCCCCCCCCACTCCTCCGGCAACGGCAAATAAACTCATCTGGCCGCTCAGACGATCCCGCTGTACAGCCTTGGCCTGTTCCAGGGCCTGGCCCAACACTTCCATAAGCTGGGAACGTTTTACCTGCATGGAATCAAAGGCCCCGGCCTTGATCAAATTTTCCAAAACCTTCCGATTAACTTTACCAGAATCAATCCGGGCGCAGAAATCCGTCAATGAGGTATAAAGGCCATTTTCCTCACGCTCTTTAATCATAGAATCCAGGGCTGAACCACCCACATTTTTGACCGCACCCAGACCGAAACGAACCCGATCATCAATAACCGTGAAGTCTTTCTGGGATTCGTTAATATCCGGAGGCAGAACAGGAATGGACATCTGTTTGCATTCATTAATGTACTTGACTACCTTGTCGGTGTTATCAATATCACAGGAAAGCAGGGCAGCAAGGAACTGGGCCGGATAATGGGCCTTGAGATAGGCTGTGTGATAGGCTACCAGGGCGTAAGCGGCTGAATGGGAATTGTGGACGATAAGGCCGTCTGCAACAAAGTTGTGATCCTCCTCTACAGTGAGGTCAAAGGTCTGCTGCTGCCCGCGAGGTTCTATTGACACCACGCAGTCCCAGAAGATGTCGGACTCGGCGAGTGCGGCAAGACGGTTTGATGTGAAGAAGCTCGCAAGACGGGCCAGGGTTGACCGGCGGAAGCCGCGTTTTCCAGCGGAACCATTACCCATAAATTCCTTCATGCACAGACCTGAGCGATTCTCTAGTTCGCACCAAGTGAGGTCGGCGCGCACGCGCTCCTCGTTTACCCATACGCGAACCTCCGCCGGGATGGTATCCTTTGATGTCAGACTACACCTAGTCTTCTCAACGTGGCGACGGAGCAGATCAACTTGTTGCTCCCGCCCGAGCGCATGAGGGGCGACACGCGAGAGAAAGGTATCTGCCGAGTTTTCTCCGACCACATGCACTGTATAGCCTATACGCATTTCGCTGCGATAGCGGAATTGTTTCTCGTGAACACCGCTTGGAATGCCGAGCCGCAAAAGAAGCGTTTGCACATCACGGGCAAGATCAAAGGATGAGGTTGCATAATAGGGTGTGAACTGATCTTTGTTAGCAATAAAGCCGTCTCCGGCCCACAACCTACCAAGGAAAAGCTCAATATCCGCATCGCAAAGCAAGAAAATCTCCAGTGGAATTTCTTTCTCTGTTGCCTTCTTCCCTAAGATACCAAGCTGCTCAGCCCAATGCCATGCTCCTGACCGGACGGGCGGGGCATCCTTCTCGACAACCGAATTTTTCCCCTTCTTATTCCACGGTTCTCCTCCCTTACGGAAACGCAAGTTGCGTCCCGTGTTCACGCAGACCTCCAGGCGACCGTTACTGCGTTGATAAACACGCGCCTTGCTTTCCGGGAACTGCTCGGCAGCCTCTGCGAAATCGCGCACAAGAATTTCATCATTTCCGAAGAAGTAAAGCGACGAAGGATGACAGACGTTCCCTTCTGCAAGAAGACCGGCAAGACAAATCAGTTCATGCCGCATCCAGTGCCCGCCTCCCTGCACGGTCAGGCGGCGGGGCGCAGCAATCCGGTCACCGGGTTTGAGGTCGCCAAGTAACGTCCAGCCGTCAAGGGTACGTAATGGATGGTTCGATGTCGCGGTTATCCGATGCCCCTGCGCTGTTCGCAGCTCAAAGACCGGCTTTCGACCGTTTTCAATAACGTCGAGCACGCTTCGCGGACGGAGTTTGCCATCTTCGCCGAGCGCATGAACTGTGAAACTATGCCGATTCTGATACAACTCCGCAACGGTGAGCTGTTCTCCCGTTTCTGCGTTAAGAATCAGCGTGGAACCCACTACGCACTTATTGAAGCCATAACCCGCGAACTTAGCCATCAAATCAAAGACATATTTCGCCTTTTCTTCCGGGATATTATTGTCCTTGGCCCCGGCCATGAACTTGGCCCGTTCTTCCTCCATCACCTCTGGAATCTTCTTACCCATCGCCCGGCGGAGAATATCCGCATCACCCAGGCTGTAGGAAGCCAGGATATTGGAAATCTTCATCACCTGTTCCTGATACACAATGACCCCGTAGGTCTCTTCCAGGACAGGCTTGATCTGCGGCAGGGGATACTCTGGAGGGCGGCGACCATGCTTGGTTTCAACAAACTGATCCACCATCCCGGAATCCAAGGGGCCAGGACGGTACAGGGCCACCAGAGCAATCAGGTCGGTGAACTGCTCCGGTGCCATTTTGACCAGGAGCTCCCGCATCCCATCACTCTCCAGCTGAAAAACCCCCAGACTGTTACCCGCACAGAGGAGATCATAGGTGCGCTGATCATCCATGGCTATCTTACTCAGATCAACCTCAGTGCCGATATCCTGCTTAATCAGGCGCAGTGCCCGGTCAATAACAGTCAGGGTCTTGAGCCCGAGAAAGTCGAACTTAATCAGCCCGGTCATCTCAGTGTACTTCATGTCAAACTGGGTCAGGATCTCCTTGTTGGAACCTACACAGACCGGCAGATACTCCACCATGGCCTTGGGCGAGACCACCACCCCGGCAGCATGGGTGGATTTATGGCGGGACAGGCCCTCCAAGACCTGGGCCACAGTGAGCAGTTTCTGGACGCTCGGATCCTGCTTCATGGCATCCTGGAGACGGGGTTCCTTGTCAATGGCCTTTTTCAGGGTAATCTTCAGCTCATCCGGGACCAGCTTGGCAATCTTATCAACCACGGGCAGGGGAACCTCCAAAACCCGGCCCACATCCCGGAGTACGGCCCTGGCCTTCATGGAACCATAGGCCACGATCTGGGCCACATGATCATCCCCGCCATACTTGCTGCGGACATAGTCGATCACCTCGTCCCGACGATCCTTACAGAAATCCACGTCAAAGTCAGGCATGGAAACCCGCTCCACATTGAGAAAACGCTCAAAAAGCAGGCCGTAAGGGATGGGATCAATATCAGTAATAGACATACAGAAGGCAGCCAGACTGCCAGCTCCTGAACCACGACCTGGCCCGACTGGAATCTTCTGACTCTTAGCCCAATTGATAAAATCGGCAACAATAAGGAAGTAACCGGAAAAACCCATTTCCTGAATAACCTTGATTTCCATTTCCAGGCGTTCCCGATACTGCTGCTCCAATTCCGAGGGAACCTCCTGGAGACTGCGAATATGATCAAGACGTTGATCTAATCCATCGCGACAGGCCTTTTCAAACAGGCTTTCCAGGGATTCCCCTGCTGGCACAGGAAAAATGGGAAAATGATTTTCATTGAATTCAAGCTCCAGGTTACAGCGATCTGCCACCTCCAGAGTATTTGCCAGGGCCTCGGGGCAGTAGCTGAACTGCTTGGCCATGACATCTGGCGGCTTGAAATACAGCTCATCCGTGGCAAACTGAAAGCGGTTGGCATCGTTAATGGTCTTGCTGGTCTGAATACAGAGCAGAACCTCATGGGCGTAGGATTCCTCCCGATTCAGGTAATGGCAATCATTGGTGGCAACCAGTTTGATACCCAGATCATTGCCCAGCTCCATCAGGCCGTCGTTGACGCCCCTCTGTTCCGGGATGCCGTTTTCCTGGATCTCAAAATAGAGGCGATCACCAAAGACCTGTTGCAGGCCCAATGCCTTTTCCCTGGCCTTATCCACCCCCTGATGGGTAATAGTCCAGGGGATTTCACCGTGCAGGCAGGCGGTCAGGGCAATCAGCCCTTCCTGATGGGCAAAAAGCAGCTTGCGGTCAATCCTGGGCTTATAATAAAAACCGGCTGTCTGGGCGATAGAAGCCAGCTTCATCAGGTTGCGATAGCCGGTTTCATTCATAGCCAGCAGCACAATATGAAAATTATGGCCTGCGCTCTTATCATGGATGAGATGGTCGGTCTCCGAGATATAGAACTCGCAGCCCACCAAGGGCTTGATCCCGGCCTTGTTGGCCTTGGTGTAGAAATCCAAAGCCCCGTACATGGCACCGTGGTCAGTGACTGCAACAGCGTTCATGCCGTAGGACTGGGTCTTATCAATCAGATCAGCAAGACGAATAGCCCCGTCGAGCATGGAGTACTGGGTGTGGACATGGAGATGGACGAATGGGGTGGACATGGTGGTATGGATCAATCGTTATGCATCATGGATGATGCGGTATCTTTTTAGTACACAAGGTTGCAATATGCAACCGAGAAGAGTAAACTGAAAATAACTCACCCGTACCTGTTACTCTTTTTACAGATTTAAGGAGATATTATGTCTACTGCGGTAAAAATATCAAATGATTTGAGTGCAACCTTTTTGTGTGAAAAATATCCAATCAGACCTTTAACTGATTAATCTTAATTATTTAAAGATGATTTTCATTATATCTGATAATTTCCTATCTGACATATCCCTCTGGTACTAATGGCACGACCTTAAGTGGTTGACCACAGGATTACGCCGTTTGTCTTCTTGGTACTGTCAAACGAGGGTAGGCCTTTGGACGACGCTTCACAGCCCGCGGTTCACTGCGACCTGGTCTATTTCCT
>NZ_JALAAI010000156.1:0-7913 GCF_052785085.1 Candidatus Electrothrix sp. | reverse complement strand
AATCACAGGAATCGGTTTAAAACTCATATCCGTTCCGCTAAACAATCACAGAAGCAGTTAAACAAGCTCAAGGAACAGTGGTATAAGCTTGCTGCCTGAAGCTACTGTGCGAGTTTTGCGGTATTGCATAATTTCTTTAACTGTGCTGAATTTATAGAGGATAGCCAGATCCACTATCTTGCGGCAAAGATTCAGGCAAAGGATGCCCAATATTGCATAGCCCAAGTCAATACCGGCCTGAAGAACGATGTCGGCAAGACTGTCCAGTTCTCTGGAGCTTTCACCGATAACAGCTCCAAGAAAGATAATCACCACTCCGGCGTAATAGCCTGCCAGGGTCACACCCAATGCCTGATTATCCGAGTGAACCAACTCTTTATTGATCTTGTACGGCGTCATAAGATTGACAGCGAGTTTGCTGAGTGCCAGCACAGCAATTCCCAGGACAATATACAGCATACCGTAGTACAGCTCAGCGGTTTCTGTGAAATTGATCATGACATGCTCCTCCTTGTAGAATAGTTTACCAACGGGCAGCTTCCCGGTTATAGGTCAGGTAGAGTTTAGGTTCAAAAATAGAATTGGTCAGGGCTGATGCAACTTGTTCATCCTTAGCAAAAACCGTTGCCGCTGTCATCACCTGGCTGGTGAGAAAACGGGTCTTGGTTTCCGGGATGATAAAAGTTGTGGGTAAGGAGCCAGGACGGCCTGCCAAGGTAAAGCCCCAGTCGCCGGAAAAGGACGGGACATTCACCTGGTAACGAAGCACTTCAAAACCAGCACTGCTCATGGTGTGCCCTATAGCCCAAAAGGTCTTTCGGGTCATCAGGGGAGAAGTGGATTGACTCACTACCAGACCGTTGGCATTCAGCCGTCGGGCCAACAGGTTGTAGAATTCAACACTGTACAACTTACTCAGAGCCTCATTATGGGGATCAGGCAGATCAATGATGACCCGATCAAATTTTTCCTTGCTCTGGCGAAGAAAAGCAAAGGCATCTTCATTGCGGATAAGGACCCGGGGGTCCTGCAAGGCTCCTTGGTTGAGGCGACTAATCGGGGCCAGGGTTGAGCTGATCCTGGTTATGGCCGGATCAATATCCACCAAGGTAATTCGTTCCACATCTTCATATTTCAGGCTTTCCCGAGCTGCCAGCCCATCCCCCCCGCCAAGGATCAACACTTCTTTACGGGAACCTTGAGCCGAGAGCACCGGATGGACCAAGGCCTCATGATATCGGTATTCATCCCTTTCCGCAAACTGGATATGGCCGTCAAGATAGAGGCGATGACGATTGGTTTTGTCTTCCCTGGTCAGGACAATCTTTTGATACGGGGTCTGTTCTGAAAAAATGATGCGGTCAGTATAAAGCTGGCCTTCTGCAAAGGCAGTGATTTGTTCGTTGGTCACCATCACTGAAATGAGCATAAGACAGGTCAGAATTGCCAAGGCTGCATAGCGTTTTGGAAAGCGGAGCAGGGAAGAAAAAATAGCAACATTGAACAGGGCCACCCCTGCATTAAAAAAGCCAATCACAAAACTTGCCCGAAACAGACCGAGAAAAGGCAAGAGGAATAAGGGAAAGGCAACAGAACCGATCAGGGCCCCCACATAGTCCAGAGAGAGGACATTGGCAATGGAGTGACGGATATCGTTGTTTTCACTCAGCACACGGGTGAGCAACGGAATTTCCATGCCCACAAAGATGCCAATAATGAGAGTCAGCCCGTACATAGTGGGTTCATACCACCCTGACCACGGAAAGACCACAAAAAGGATAACTGTGGAAAGACCACCTATTATTGAAATCAGGATTTCAATAATAACAAAGCGGGCAATAAGGTGGTTGCTGATAAAACGGGTGATATAGGCCCCCAGCCCCATTGCTGCCATGAACAGGCCGATGGTCACAGAGAACTGGCGGACTGAGTCGCCAATCAGGTACGAAGAAACCGTGGCAATGAGCAACTCATACACAATGCCGCACAGGGCCACCACCAGCACCGAGACTTGCAGAACAGCAGCCCGTGAACGCGTCAGTTGTAATTGATCAGAAGGCATGTGTGATGATTATTTACCGCTGCGATAACTGCGGGAACCGCCTGATGAACGGACGCTTCTTGCGAAGGAACTTGTTGTTGAGGTCTTCTTGCGGCGTTTCTTGAAGTCGATATCAAAGTCGTCACCGCCATCATCCTCATATTCGTAGCCTGCGCTGTTATACTGCTCTTCAGCCTGGCTGGCATAATACGAGGGCAAAAGGAATGGAATCACCAATATTGCGACAAACAGGAGGATAACCATTCCCCAAAATATTTTTCCCAGCATTGTTCACCTCGTGCTTGAGTTTTCTTCCGGTAATTTTTCCGATGTCAGTTCAGCCAATTCAATATAAGGCATAAAATGAAGATACTAACCTGCTTTTTGAACAATTTCAATGAATATTCCTAAATGACTGGTGTAGTGTTATAATTATGTTTGTTGGTAAGGTGGTATCAAAGTAAAGTATACCTGCTTTGATCATGAATATACATCCTGTCCTGTTTGCCGGTATCCCGTTGTCGCCTGGATAAAATTTAGGCAACAAGCGTACAAGTTCAGGTTCAAAAAAGTATTTTTTAAAATAAAAGAGTTGTTCCATTTTGACAAGAAAAGACAGGGAAAGGTTGCAAAAAACAAGGCGATCCCGTAACATTGGGCCAATATTCACCCATTATTTTTTCTAATGTCTATTCTTCCCCTTTGGGGGTGGAAAAACACAACATAATCAGGATAATCAATATGTACTCTGCATCAGATCTGCGTAAGGGATTAAAGGTTCAAATTGACGGTGATCCCTATATTATTATAGATTTCGATTTTTCCAAACCAGGCAAGGGACAGGCCCTGTATCGCACCAAAATGCGGAATATGATTTCAGGAAATCAGTTCACCCAGACCTACCGGTCCAATGATAAATTCGAAAAACCAGACCTGGAAGAGCGCACCATGCAATATCTCTATTCCCAGGACGATGAGTTTCATTTTATGGACACCACCTCCTATGATCAGATTTTCCTGACCAGGGAGCAGCTGGGGGATAATATTCAGTTTCTGAAAGATAATATGGAGGTGGAGGTTCTTTTCTTTGAAGGTGATCGTCCCATTGATATCAGCTTGCCCACCTTTGTTCATCTGGAGGTCACTCGTGCAGATCCCTGGGTCAAGGGGGATACATCGGGCACCGATACCAAGCCTGTTACTGTGGAAACCGGCTTTCAGCTCCAGGTTCCGCCCTTTATCAATGAAGGGGATAAGATCCAGATTGATACCCGTTCCGGGGAGTATATCACCAGGGTGAAGGAGTGATGTAACAATACGGAATCAAAAGGGAGACACCTCGCAGCAAGAAAACAAGGAGCCGGAGTTCCTGCGAGGCCCTTCCATTTAAAAACCTTCGTTACTCTAAAATAGAATATCATCCTGAAAAGTCAATGGAAAGGTCGTCATGGAAAGTTAATCGCATTCCGCGCAGTTAAAAGATGCGCCTGGAACGACGGAGGGAATTTTTTATAAGGCACCTTGTAATTGGACAACGCAAGGCAAAGAAAAACCGGGTCACACATAGAGCATGCACCCGGTGGAATAAATAAAAAGCAGGGAAATTTAACATAACATCACAAAATTTCCAGATCATATAGTTTCAAGAAAACTACTACCGTCACATGTATCTATAAACATTTTTGACCCTGTCTGTAAAGAATCAAAGACGATAGAAACTTCTTTTGGGCAGTCTTGGAACTCTTTCTTCACGAATTCTGTTGAGTTATTATCTCCACTGCGATAAATCTCAACTCGTATAGCCCTTATACTTCTAGCTGATTTTACTATACATTTATTCTCCAAAGATACATCACAGTGTATAGTAGAATTTTCATTCGCATTAACAATAGTTGGTAATGCCAGTAGTATACCAATAAAGAACGATATATTTGAATTCATAGGTTTCCTCCTTTTATATTAACTCTTAATAAGAATTATTATCCGATAGACAATGAAAGTCAAGGCAAGAATATTTTTTATATCAGACTGTTGATTCAAAATATTATACTGGTATTATTTTTGTTACCTGGATCCCTAAAACTAATGCAATAAAACTTACGGAAATTTGTAGTCAACTCTGTTCCACCTCCCACCTCATACCCCACCACTTTTCTTCCCCTGTTCTGACATCTCCCTTGCAATTCGTCCCCCCATACGATAGTGATTGAGGAGTGCTGTTATAAAAACAAGCCCAAGTTTACGAAATTCACTTCACGAAATTTACCATTGCACCATAAATCCATGCGTACCATTCTGCTCTCTTGTTTGCTCTCTTACTGCTTGCTTATCACCCTGCTCTTTCCCTTTTCCTTACAGGCACAAAGCATTGAAAAGCCCCCTCCCCTGCTCCAGGATATCCAAATCTCCTTTGATCTTGCATCCTCACTCATGCAAGGTAAGTCCACCTTGATTCTCCCGCCGGAAAGGGCGTTGGAACTCTCGTTTATAGAATTAGAAAACGTCCGCATAGAATTCACAGAAACAGGAACAACAGAACAAGAGACAAGCGAGCAGGACACCATGCCGCAGGAACTCGTACCAAACAGCGATAACACGCTTTCGCTCCCCCCGGCAGCACAGGAACGCACTCTGACCCTGACGTGGCAGGTCATTGCTCCTCCTCCGGGCATGTCCGGCAATCTCATCACTCTTGAGGGGATTACCCTGGCTGGGTTCTGGCATCCGACCGCAGATAAAAAGATGCTTTTTTCCCTGAAAGCGGAACTACCGCCCGGCTTTTCCGGGGTGACCGAGGCCAATGAAATAGAAATATTGACTAAGGGGGAACATAATATTCTCAAGGCAAATGCCCCACACCCGCTCCACTCCATCAATTTTGCTGCTGGCCCGTACACAGTCCTGTCCCGTGATGTCAACAACCTGACCCTGTACAGCTATTTTTTTGCAGAGGATGAAGCTCTTGCTCCGGCATATCTGGACAAGGCTGTGGAATATATCCAGCGTTATGAAGACCTGATCGGCCCCTTTCCCTATAAACGATACTCTATTGTTGAGAATCGACTGCCCACCGGCTATGGCATGCCCGGTTTCACCCTGTTGGGTCAGACAGTGGTTCGGCTGCCCTTTATCAAAGACACCTCGCTGGGACATGAGATCCTGCACTCCTGGTTTGGTAATGCCATTGATAATAAGGGTGGCAACTGGTGTGAGGGCCTGACCACCCTGCTGGCTGACCAGAGCTATGCAGCGGAAAAGGGAAAAGGAGCAGCTTACCGTAAAAACCAGATCCTTCGTTATCATGCCTATGTTGAGCCGGAAAAGGATCTCACGGTATTTAATTTTCAGCATGCCAACCACTCCGAGCCTATGCCCCGGCAAATGCGGGCCATGGGATATGATAAGGTCAGTATGATCTTTTATATGCTGAGACAGGAGATCGGTGAGGAGTATTTCTTTGCCGGACTCAGGCAGCTCTATCAGGAGAAAAAGTATGGCGAAGCCAGCTGGTCAGACCTGGAAAACACCTTTGCCGCAACCTCGGGCCAGGATCTTTCCCTATTCTTCAGCCAATGGCTTGCCCGCCCTGATATTCCCTCTTTTACAGTGGAGCATGTTGGGATGGAGCAGAAAGGAGGTAAGAGTCAGATTTCCTTTCGTCTTGTCCAGCAAACCGAGCAACCCTATCAGTTCCACCTTCCTTTGCTGGTGACCACACGAGGTGAGAGCATCCACAAAACCATCATAATTGATTCGGCAAACCAGGAAGTACTCATTACCGTGCCCAGCCTGCCCACAGAGCTGGTCATTGACCCTGACTACCAACTGCTCCGCAGCCTGGATAACAAGGAACGTCCACCGGTCTGGATACAATTTATGGGCGCACAAGCCAAAAGAGTGGTCTTGCCAGAGGATAAAAAAATGCTGTCAGTCTACCTCCCCCTGATACCAGAGCTGGAACGCTGGGGCTGTCAGGTTATTCGAGCAGAGGATCTGAAAAACAGCGAACTCTCCCAGGGCAGTTTTCTCTTCCTTGGTGATTCTTCCCCACGCCGCTCCCTCTTTGGTACGGGCGAGAAACCGGAAACAGGCTTCCTCCTTGATGTCCGCAAAAACCCACTGCATCAGGATCAGGTCATGGTACTGCTCTCTTCAGCATCAACTGAAGAAAGCCAGAAGGCCCTTCGTAAACTCCGCCATTACGGCAAATATTCCCGCCTTGTCTTTAAACAGGGAAAAATACAAAAAAAAGAGATCGCTCCTGCTGATAAGGGCATCCGCCTGCCCCTGCTCAAGCCTGCTGTTGGGATCCCTGCTCCCCAGGTTCAGGATTTCTCTGCCATTCTTAATGATATATCCAAGAGCAAAATTATCTATGTTGGAGAAACCCATACAGATTACGGGGCCCACCTGCTCCAATTACAGGTTATCCAGGCCTTGCGTGAGCAATTGGAACAGGAAGGAAAAAACGCAGGCCTGGTGATCGGGATGGAGATGTTTCCCCGCACCTCACAACCTGCCCTGGACGGCTATATTAACGGAACCATTGCCACGGAAGAGGATTTCCTTCGCCTCTCAGATTATTACGGGGCCTGGGGCTATGATTATCGCATGTACCGGGATATCATCAACTATGCCAAGGCCCATGATATCCCCATCATTGCCCTGAATCTCAACAAAGAGATTGCCAGAACGGTCTTTAAAAAAGGCTCCACCGATGAACTCACGCCAGAACAACAAACTGAGATGGCCCAGGATAGAAACCTGGATCTGGTTGGTTATCAGGAGCGCCTTACTCAGGTTCATGCCCTGCATAAAGAACAGGATGAGAACAATTTTGGTGGATTTTTGCAGGCCCAAGCCATCTGGGACGAGACAATGGCTGAATCCATTACTGACTATCTTCTGGCCCACCCGGACAAAAATATGGTGGTGGTCGCAGGCACAGGCCATGTGTACAAAGACAATGCCATCCCGCCCAGGGTCAGCCGTCGCATGGCAGGCCGTCAGTCAGTGCTTATTGCCAATAACGGTCAGGTTACAGGAAGAGAAAAAGGCTGGCAGGCAGATTACCTCATGTTTACCGAGGAGGTGGAACTGCCACCTGCTGGCAAGATCGGTGTCATCCTCAAGCAAGAGGAAAAGAGCGATGAGCAGCCTTCCAGGGTAAAAATCATCGGTATCAGCCCCTTGGGAAAGGCTGAAGAGGCAGGTCTGGAAAAAGACGATATCATCCTGGCAGTGGACAATGCCCCGGTCGCCACCATTGCTGATCTGAAAATCGCCCTGCTTGATAAAAAGCCTGGGGAAACGATCCAGCTCAATATTGTGAGAAAGGAGACCATGCAGAATATCAAGGTGGAATTATCTGATATGGAAAAGGCCGCTATGATGCCGCCAGGACATCCGAAGAAATAAACTCCTCAACAGAAAATTCACTGACATTCCGATCTGTTTTATCAAAGCCCAGCCCAACTAACACCAGCGTACTACACCACAATACCCTCTTCATAGGGTAGGTGTTCCAACGCCACCTGTTTCAAAAAGAATAATGTATTCATAAAATTAAGCAAGTAAAAAAGGACCGAATAGCAGTGACAGGTAACACCGTTCCCGTTGCGGGCAAGGTTGGGCGACACCTTATACAATCCCGACGGGATATCTATTGACTGACTGCTCGAAAACGCTTATTTTAAAATGAAGCTGAACTTAAAACAACAACACTGCTTATTTCAAAAAATAAAACTGATAATTTCCTATCTGACATATCCCTCTGGTACCACTTAAATAGCTGGAACACCTGGATGAAAATGCTCTTCTATTAACTCCCTTAAGTCCTTTTCTCTCCTTATTTTACGCATAATCTGAACAA
>NZ_JALAAI010000155.1:0-7928 GCF_052785085.1 Candidatus Electrothrix sp. | reverse complement strand
AATCACAGGAATCGGTTTAAAACTCATATCCGTTCCGCTAAACAATCACAGAAGCAGTTAAACAAGCTCAAGGAACAGTGGTATAAGCTTGCTGCCTGAAGCTACTGTGCGAGTTTTGCGGTATTGCCATTTTTGACTAAATATATGAGAAGATTGCCGTCTGTAATTTTGTATTTTTCAAATAACTTTTCAAAATCAATAGCACAATTTTGAATCAGCTGGAAAAATTGGATTTGCGCAAGTCCTAAGACATCTTCTTTTAATCGTTTAATCTTTTGTTGCAGTTCATTTTTTTGGGATTCAGAGTTGTTCTCAATATTTTCTTTTCTACTCAAGAACGTTTCACCAGGATTAATTTCTTCTTCAAATTGTGAAAATGGTTTGTTTGTTGGTACTCTATTTTGGTGGTGATTGTTTGGGAGTTTAGATAACATAATATTATTTTCCACAAGAAGAGGCTTAAATTTCTCAAATGTTGCAAGTTGTGAAAAACTAACGTACCGCTTATTATCGAAAAAAAATCCAGAAACTGGTTCGTTAACAGACATGACGATATGGCCAATATATGTCTCAATAAGGCCACGAATATCTCTTGCCTGCTCGTCATTAGCAGACTCTATAGAGATTCTAGTTTCATTGATTTTATCTTTTAATTGATCTTTAGATTTTCGTAAGTACTCATTTTTTTCTTGGCATATCTCAAATAAAATGCCCTGACCGTGATGAAGGTTTTCAAAATCATCGGGATACACATTTTTATAGATCATCATTGCAAGAAGCTTTGTTGCATCAAGGCTCTCACTTTTGAGACGGTCGTAGTAGATCGTAAACTCATTGAAGATATTACGAATAAGCCGCAGGTCATCAATGTACAGAGAAACCTCACGTAAGAATTGTGAATCTATGCTTTTTGCGAAGTCATGTTCATGTAAATGCTCAAGTATCTTATCCAATGAATTTGATCTGTTGATAACAGGAACCACAGGGATGATGAAATCGAAAAATTTTGCGCGGTTATTTTGAGCAAACATATCATCTTTAAGAGCATACAAAAATTTAACCTGATTGTGATTCTTATTGTTATCGTTTATAATTTTGTTGATTTCTCGAAGTTTCACAAAAATTTCTGGATTTCCGAATCGATCAAGATCTTCTATGACGACCACGTCATAATCAGTCACCTGGAAAAAATAGATAATTTCATCAAGATGACGATTCAAAATGGAATCATCAGGAATATCGGCGGTCTCTATTTCTGCGTTTTTCAAAGAAAATTTCTTTAATGAAAGGCCAAACGAGGCTTTATAAAAATCGGACAGAAGGATTATAGGAAGTGAAATAACAAACGCAAGAATCAGATTCCACCAACACGAAGAATAAGATTCGAGAATAACCCATTCATTTCTATAGTAATAGAGGAATATTGACAAGATAAGCCATAAGATGATAATGCCTGATTTCAACAATGGCAGTTCAGGAGTTGAAATTCGTTTAAAGCGAGAGTGTGGCAATTTATTAGCATCTGCTCCGTACAGCATTTGTTGAAGGATACTTCTCTCAATAAATTCTTTTTCAGAATTACCATCATCTTCCTTGAAGGATGCTAACGATATATTTAAAAAATTTAAGCTGCTCTTTTTTTCGTATGTTTTGATAATACTACTTTTTCCTGACCCATATGGCCCGCTAAGAGCTATGTTTTTAATCTGGGGATTTGAAAATGCATAATGAAGGGCCTTGGAATACGTTCCGTCGGAATCTGCACTATCAATAGGTGCCAGATCAGTGAAAGGGGTACTATCATTGCAAGCAAAATAGTCTTCTGCCGTTTTAGGATGGCTATCCATCAGAGAAAAATGGATAAGGGCAGATGGTATCCACTTATTTAATCGATTAATTTTAGGTATATTTTTTACAGTAAAACAACCAAAATAGATTTTTTTGAGGGTGTTTTTTATAACTTGCTTTAACCGCATTGTTCTTTCTTCCTGGATTCGAGAAATAAGTGCTTAATATATTTTCATTTTGATAGATGTGTTGATGCATTGGCAAAAAAATCCCCTCCCGATAACTCGGAAGAGGATTTTTTAATGTCCACCTCAGCGGTCTGTTGGAGATATAGCACAAGCTCAGGAAAACTCTTCCCATAAACGCAGGCCATTGATATTTTTGAAATGAGCATCATAGGTAATCAATTTCGCACCCGTTTCAACAGCATGTGCAGCAATCCATATGTCATTTAAAGGAATCATTTTTCCTTTTTTACGCAATCCAGATTTGATCTCACCGAATATTTCCGATGTTTCAATTGAAACATCAATGATTTTCACTCCTTCTTTGCCGAAAAAAGTTTTCAATTCTTTCTTGTTTTCGGAAAACCTGTTGCCTCCGCTGAATCCGGCAAAGAGTTTCCCCACATAAATCCGCTGTAGGCGTTTGTATCAAGAAGTATTTTTGTCATTTTTTCCAGTCTGATTCGTTTACTTTTTCTAACTCTTTAATATTTTCTTTGAATTCCGTTTTTCCGCTTTTGTCCATTTCCCGAATAAATCAGAAAACATCTCCCGCCTTGCAGCCTTTTTATCGGCCAGCAATGTGTTTTGCAGGATAAACTTTACAGTACGATTCTGGCTTAGTCCGTATTTTTTGATTTTTCAGATATTTTCCTGAAAAGATCATTGTCTATATCATGAATTGTAATTGATTTCATGCAAACCTTCCGTGCAAACCATTTGGAATAAAACTCAATATAACCAGCTTGCTTAAGTCTACAGAATTTACTGGTTTTTCGCAATGTTCCTTTACTCCGGCCTCAGCATTCAAAACAAAAAAAGCCCCAACCGATAACTCGGCAGGGGCTTTTATCAGACTGGGTTAACAGTCCATCGGATCAAGCAAAAAGCTTTTAGTCCTCAAGCGCTTTAAAGCGTCCCTGGAGGAACTTCCAGCTCTTGGTTACGTCCTTTTGGGAGGCATCCATCAGCTCATCAAAATGATCCGGGTTGGACAGCTTAAGCATCCGGTAGCGATTTTCGTTCAGTGCGTACTCGGAGAACGGAATGCTCGGCTCTTTGGAGTCGATGGTCAGCGGATTTTTGCCCTGATCTTCCAGTTCCGGGTTGTAGCGATACAGAGGCCAGTGACCACACTCAACCGCTTTCTTTTGTTGATCCAGCCCCAGAGCCAGGTTCAGACCGTGGTTGATGCAGTGAGAGTACGCAATGATGATAGACGGCCCATCATAAGCCTCAGCTTCGTTGATAGCCTTAACCAACTGCTGCGGGTTGGCACCCAGAGCAACCTGAGCTACGTAGACGTTGCCGTAGGTGGAAAAGATCATACCCATATTTTTCTTAGGCATTTTCTTTCCGCCTGCTGCAAACTGCGCTACCGATGCACGCGGGGTGGATTTGGACATCTGACCACCGGTGTTGGAGTAGACTTCAGTATCAAGCACCAGCACATTGATGTTCTCGCCGGATGCCAGAACATGATCCAGTCCGCCGTACCCGATATCATAGGCCCAACCGTCGCCACCAAAGCACCAGACTGATTTCTTGACCAGGTAATCAGCAACCGGCAGGAGGCGGGAAACGGTCACACTGTTGTTGCCTTCCAGAGCGGCTTTCAGCTCATCAACCCGGGCACGCTGGGCTTCGATCTCATCCTGAGTTTTCTGGCTGGCATTGAGCAGGGAATCAGCCAGTTCTTTGCTGATCAGGCCTTCTTCAACGGTCAGTTCCACCAGTTCAGCAGCCTGCATAGCCAGTTTGTTCACAGATTGGCGCATACCCAAGCCGTACTCAGCATTATCCTCAAACAGAGAGTTAGACCAGGAAGGTCCGCGTCCGTCTTCACGCTGACAGTACGGGGTGGTGGGCAGGTTGCCGCCGTAAATGGAGGAACAACCAGTAGCGTTGGCAATCATCATCCGATCACCAAAGAGCTGGGTAACCAGCTTGATGTACGGGGTTTCACCACAACCTGCACAGGCTCCAGAGAACTCAAACAGAGGCCGCTTGAGCTGGCTGCCTTTCACGGTTGCCGGGTTGATGGAGGCATTGTCCATTTCAGGCAGAGCCATAAAGGTCTTCCAGTTGGCTTGAGATTCCTTTAAGACCTCTTCGGTATTGGTGATCATCTTCAGGGCTGACTCCTCGGTCTTGTTGCCCTCAGCATCTTTCTTGCGTGCTGGACAGGCCGTGGAGCAGAGGGTACAGCCTGCACAGTCGGCAGTGGAAACCTGAACCATGAATTTCTTGCCTTTAAAGTCCTTGCCTACTGCATCGGCGGTTTTAAAGCTGCCTCCTGCTCCTGCTGCCTGCAGATCTTCATCAGAGGCAACCTTGATGCGGATACAGCCGTGCGGACAGACTAAGGAACATTTACCGCACTGGATACAGGTTTCTGGAGACCATTCCGGTACCTTGACCGCAATGTTTCGCTTTTCCCACTGAGTGGTAGCTGTGGGCCAACGACCGTCAGCTGGCATTTGAGAGACCTTGATCTCCTCGCCTTTACCTTCAATCATCTTTGCGGTGATTTCTTTGACAAACTCAGGGGCCTCATCAGGTACGGTTGGCGGCAGCTCGTGACCGGTGACTTTATCGGACAGGGGAACCTCAACAATGTTGTTCACTGCGGCGTCAACTGCCTCGTAGTTCATGTTAACGACCTTATCACCCTTCTTCCCATAGGTCTTTTTGATTGCGGTCTTGATTGCGTCAATGGCCTCGTCCTTTTTGAGGATGCCAGAGATCAGGAAGAAGGCAGTCTGCATGATCATGTTGATGCGTGCGCCCAGACCGATGGCCAGACCCAGTTTGATGGCATCAATGATGTAGAACTTGGCTTTTTTGTCGATCAGTTGCTGCTGCACCTTGGCTGGCAGATGATCCCAGACCGTATCCTTATCAAAGGTGGTGGTCAGCAGAAAGGTACCGCCGTCTTCCAGGTTCGCCAGCATATCGTAGCTGTCCAGGAAGGTGAAGTTATGGCAGGCGATAAAGCTGGCCTTGTTAATCAGATACGGAGCAACAACCTGGTTCTCACCAAAACGGAGATGAGATACGGTCATGGAGCCGGATTTTTTAGAATCGTAAACAAAATAACCCTGGGCTGAGTTATCGGTCTCTGTTCCAATGATCTTAATGGTGTTCTTGTTGGCACCAACAGTACCGTCAGAACCCAGGCCGTAGAACATAGCCCGGTACACATCATTGCCTTCAATATTATAGGACTTGTCGTAATCCAGAGAGGTATGGGTCACGTCATCATGAGGACCAACACAGAAGTGATTTTTCGGGGCCAGGGCAGCCATGTTGTCATACACAGCTTTTACCATAGCCGGGCTGAATTCCGCAGAACCCAGACCGTAACGTCCACCCAGTACCAGCGGCATGATCATAGTGGGATTAGCTTCAGCAGCTTCGCCAATAGCGGCGCGAACATCCAGGTACAGCGGCTCACCTGGTGCGCCTGGCTCTTTGCAGCGATCCATGACCGTAATGCGCTCTACAGAAGAGGGCAGGGCGTTTACCATAGCTTTCATGTCAAAGGGACGGAACAGGCGAACAATAACCATACCCACTTTGCGGCCTTCTGTGACCAAGTGATCAATGGTAGCAGCAACCGTCTCGGCACCGGATCCCATGATGACAACCACGTCAGTTGCATCAGGTGCTCCGTAGTAATCAAAGAGGTTGTACTGGCGACCGGTCTGGGCTGCAAATTTGTTCATGGTTTCCTGAACAATACCCGGAACTGCGTTGTAGTATTTGTTGACCGTCTCGCGACCAGTAAAGTAGACATCCGGGTTCTGGGCTGTACCAGACATGGACGGCCGATCCGGTGTCAGGGCACGCTTGCGGTGCTCGGTGATCAGCTTTTCGTCGATCATCTCCTGCATATCCTCGTTGGAGAGCTGCTCGACCTTCTGGATTTCATGGGAGGTGCGGAAACCGTCAAAGAAGTGGAGGAAAGGAATCCGGGAAGCCAGAGTAGACTGGGTGGCGATCAGGGCCATGTCCTGTGCTTCCTGAACATTCTGAGAGCAAATCTGTGCCCAACCGGTCTGACGGGCACTCATCACGTCACCGTGGTCGCCGAAAATAGACAACCCCTGACTGGCGACGGAACGAGCAGTGACATGGAAAACCGTTGGGGTCAGCTCACCGGCCAGTTTGTACATATTGGGCAGCATCAGGAGTAATCCCTGAGAGGCTGTAAAGGTGGTACAGAGTGAGCCAGAAGCCAAGGAGCCGTGCAAAGAGCCAGCAACACCGCCCTCAGACTGCATCTGAGAGATAACCGGCACAGAACCCCAGATATTTTTTTGTCCTGCTGTGGCCTTGGCATCTGCCTCAGCCGCCATCGGAGAAGAAGGAGTAATGGGGTAGATGGTAATAACTTCACTGGTGGCGTAGGCAACATGGGTACATGCCTGGTTGCCGTCAATGGTGACCATTTTTCGCGACATTGATAAATTCTCCCTTAATCGTGAGGTTGATGTATTCCGGCGGTACTGCCGAAAAGTGAAAAAACTAAAATAATAAACAGCATGCTGTTTATTTTGTCATGCAGATTTCTCAATAAAAAACTTTTGCAACTCCCTGCATGCTAACAGGTTGCGTTGCATAGGGGCTATGATACAAAACAGAGATTTTTTGAAAGTTTGTTTTTTTTATACAACGACAATGTCAAAAATAAAACAATCCATAAAAGATCATTAATATATTATTATAGAGCATAATCTTCATTTATGCAAGAGCGAAAGCGGACAGATTTTGTCGAGTTTGTTCGCAACGACAAGGACGTGAATTAACCCTCAAGAATTGCTGTTATTTGCGATAGATTGTTGTTGACTCAGCCTTTGTTTCCTCTTTGTCTTACCAGGAGAAAATTTCAAGCCCCAGCAAGCCAGCAGTTGCCAAAAGCAGGGTTGTTATGAGGAGGAAATCGTTTCGTTGACCTCCCATTGTACCGTATAGATCATGGAACTGCCCGGAAAACCCTCGTAAGACCATAGCCTCTTGCACTCGTTGAGCTCGATTCCAGCTGCGGATCAGCATCATGCCCAGCATATAGCCATAGGTCTTGTAGGTATGCAGGTTGGTTTTCGGTTGAAAGCAGCGTAGTTGAGCTGCCCGCTGTAAACGAAAGAGTTCCTGCTGAATAAGAGTAATATATCGATAGGAAAAGAGGAGAAGGAGACAGAGTTTTTGGGAGAGGCGCAATTGCTGAAGGCCGTGGCCCAGTTGTGCAACCGTTGACGTGGCAAGAAGACTGATAAAGAGCAGGACAACAGCGTTGGATTTGATGGTAATCAGGAAGGCAAGAAAGAATCCTGTGCTACTGAGGTGTATTCCGAAAAGAGAAAGGGTTTTGTCACTGCTGTAGGTCAGCGGCAGGATAAGGCAGAGTAAAATATTGAAACTGTTGACTAAGGCTAATCGACGAAAGATTTTATGCCATGGTAAACGGGCGATAAAGACGAGAAGACAGGCGAGTAAAAGCCCAAGCAAAGCTGTTAACCAGTTCCGACTCAGGGCTATGATCAGGCTGAGGAGGCTCGTGCAGATGATTTTGCCTCTGGGGTCTGCCTGATGGAGAAAGGATGTGCCATCGCTGAACTGTTCAAAGGTCACGTTATACCATATTTTTTTTATCACGGCTCAGAAGGCCGGGATAGTTAGATTAAACGAGAAATATCCTACCCATTGTTTGAGGTGCTGAAGGGGCGAACCCATATGTTCCCCCTTCTATGCCGGGCAGACACGCAGGTCTGCCCCTACAATTCCACACTCAAAAACGACACCTTCTTGATACAAAATCAACAATAACCACTTGAAAAGCAGAATAAAATGATCATATTTTCTCTAGAATTACTTTATCAGGAGAAAATTGCCATGATCTTCTTAAGTTACTTG
>NZ_JALAAI010000154.1:0-8066 GCF_052785085.1 Candidatus Electrothrix sp. | reverse complement strand
AGGAAATAGACCAGGTCGCAGTGAACCGCGGGCTGTGAAGCGTCGTCCAAAGGCCTACCCTCGTTTGACAGTACCAAGAAGACAAACGGCGTAATCCTGTGGTCAACCACTTAAGGTCGTGCCATTAGAGACATACTCTCTTTTGACTGGAAAGCACAAATATTTTTAACCGTAGCAAGTGCAACTGTTATTATGTGGATATTCAGGTTGGTAGATGAGTTTATTCCGAGCATAATGGCAGTGATAGTAATACTTGTTCTGGATATAGCACCGCCGAACATAGTGCTTTCCGGTTTTACTTCGGGAAGTTTTTTTATGGCCCTGAGCATTTTCGGACTAAGCGCTGTCCTTACGACAAGTGGGTTAACCTATAGAATAGTTATAAACTTATTTAGATTTCTCCCATTATCTCAATTCTGGCATTCTTTGGCAATATTTATAACCGGTATATTTCTTACTCCCCTTTTCCCCTCAGCAAATGGAAGAATAGGGATTGCAACGCCAATTTTATTGGATATGGTCGAATCCCTGGGTTATAAAAAAAAGGGAAAAGCCTCAACAAGGCTTGCAATTGCGACTTTTTCCGGTTTTACAATGTTTTCCAGTATATTTCTAAGCAGTAAGTCTATGCATTTTATCGTATTCGGCATACTGCCCATACAGGTAAGGGAACGTTTTGACTGGGGATACTGGTTTTATGCAGCAATTGTTGCTGGCTTAGTTTTACTGATATTTTATTTTATACTTACCCAGATAATGTTTCACAACAGTGATAAACCGAAACTTTCCAAAAACATTATAAAGGCACAGTATGAAGTGCTCGGGCCATTATCTGCCCAGGAATGGGCCGCTATCGGCGGAATCGCTCTTTTTGCTCTGGGTATCGCAACATCATCAATACATAAAATTCAACTTCCCTGGATTGGTTTTGCTGTTCTCTACATCATCCTTGTGCTGGGCTTTCTGTCAAAAAAAGATTTCAAAAACCATGTAGACTGGACGTTTCTTCTGTACCTCGGAGCCTTGATAGGACTGATTAAAACAATGTCATATCTTGGACTTGACACCTCGCTGGGCAATGAATTCCTATGGCTAGGAACATATATGAAAGATAATTTTTATCTTTTTGTTCTACTCCTTGCAGGAAGCACGATGCTTCTCAGGCTATTTATTCCCAATACTGCAACTGTTGCAATTTTGGCCTCAGTCCTTTTCCCCATAGCGCTTTTAAACGGAATGAATCCTTGGGTTATCGGATTTATAATTCTTATTATGAGTGATTCCTGGATCATGCCTTACCAGTGTTCTTATTACCTTCTCTTTGACGAATTGACAGGACCCAAAAAACTTTTCAACAAGAAAATGATTTTAAAATTTAATGTTATTTCAGTATTCTTCAGGATAGCGGCAGTATACGCATCAATACCATTTTGGAAATCGGTTGGCATTTTATGAGAAACAAAATAATCGGATTATTAACAGCCTGTTTCGTTACGATACTTATAATGTTCCTTGTTATAACGAACCTGAGTAAACCCAGAATCTTTGTTTTACACAGCTATAATCTTGATTTTTCATGGACACGAGATATAAACACCGGCATTGAAAGAATCCTGAAAGACAAGCCCTATTCTATACGTTGGCACTACATGGATACCAAAAGAAATCCATCAGCTGAGTACAAAGACAAGGCGGGAAAAATAGCAGTAAATGCGATTAAGCAATGGAATCCAAATATTATTATTACTGTCGATGATAATGCACAGAAGTATGTCGCTGTTCATTTTAAAAACAGCAAATCAATCAATATAGTTTTTACAGGAGTTAACGCAGAGCCCAAGGCGTATGGTTTTGAAAAAGCGACAAATGTAACAGGAGTTCTCGAAAGAATTCCTTTTCAGGAGTTCAAAGAAATTTTTGTTCAAATTTTACCTGAAAATAAGAGGCGAATTGTCCATATCTCTGATGCATCAGTTACCTCCCAATCAATACATGAAGAATTAACCGATGTTCAATGGAATCCGCTCAAGCTTGTTAAATCCTTCCAGTGCGAGACATTTGAAGAATGGAAGCAGGCAATAAAAAAAGCAAATAAAATAGGAGACATACTTCTTGTCACCCATTATCATACAATTCTGGATAAAAATGGTAAGACAATGAATCCCTCAAAGGTACTGGAGTGGACTTCTCCACGATTGAAAATACCCGATATAGGGTGTTGGGGATTTTTTGTTGAAGATGGCGGGATGATGTCGGTAGCTGTTTCTCCATATGAACAAGGTGAAGAAGCGGCTAAAATGGCAGTAAAAATTATAGAAGAAAAGACTCCCCCCAATGAAATTGATGTCAAAATAAACAACCTGTATGTTGTTTATTTGCGCGGGAGCAGTTTGGCGGAAAGGGATATAGAAATACCCAAGATGCTGAAAGCGTTCGCAAAAGCAACAAATACATATTATGAATAAAGAATTCCTTTCTTTCTCTACCCATTCGTGTCCGAGGTTTGGATCGGCACCAAATCCTGCTTTACTTCCTGAATAACGCTGACTAAGAATTGCTGAATGAAGCGCATGCGACTTTAACAGTCTTTGAGCTTCAAAAAAATCTTGCTGTGTGGTCTTCGATACAGTTTCTATAAGAATATCGGAAGGATTAATCCCTTGCTTGAGTGCATAGTTACGGGCAACCTCCGACTCAGCATACTGTTTCTCGTTTCCAAATCCTCAGTAAACAAAATCTTCGTGACAACGCCTTGCTGATAAAGCGCAATAGCGTGCTTGATCCGTTCTTCAAACACGGGTGAAGGAGAATTTTTCCAGACAGCTGCCCCCAGAACAATGGCAACATCACTTTGAGGTGTTTGATTAATTGTGGAAAATGCGATAATATCCCCAGCAAGATAGAACAGCCAACTACTTGCGACAACAATGACTATCATTGCGGTCTTCCTACAATTTTTCCACATAATATCAGATCATATAAACAACAGGAAACACGCACCCATGAACGGGCTGGCTAAGATATAGGCAAGCCCAACGACTTCAATTGGAGGAGTTACTTGCTTTTGTTTCAGTCATGCAAGCCTACTTGGCTGGAGATAGTTATTCGACATACGATTAATGATATGTATACCCATCAATAGGCCAATTAACTTTCAATCCCTTGCTATTAACTATGCTAAAATGTTTACCATTGACCAATATTTCCGGATGCGCTTTGATAATAGTCCTATAACTTTTATCAACTGAACTCTTTATTATTATTTCACTCATTCCATCGGAATCAATATCATCATATGAGAGTTTGAGCATTGAGCCAGCAACCAATGGCCCTCTAATTTCCCTTCCCTTGTACTTTCTAAAAAACTCGTATGAATAATACGTGCCAGTAGGTCCTATATCCAGGTCGTAGGAATAGCCAAACTCTTCAAGCGGATTTCTATCATGTTTGATCACGATGAAAACAAACACGAGGGCAAAAATTGCAATGGCAATGTACTTCGCTCTCGACTCGAACAGCATAAAAGATAAAATATTGCGAACCAAGACAACTCGACTTGAAAAGATAACAAACGGTCTCCGTTTAATGCACAGAGGATTCATCTTGGTATTATTTCGAGGACTATTTTCGCATAATATCTATAATATGCCATATGAAATTCATCGATTGAATAGACCAACCTAGATGGCTTCATACAAATACGGCAGACTATATCTTTATAATTTTCCTCGTACTCTTTTATGTTAGTTTTTTCGTCAAATGCATCACGTACTTCTTTTGGTAATTCTATACTAACTTTGCTGTCTATTTTGAACACTGTGATATCATCACAAATCGGACAATAGTATTTTGGAAAGCCACTCATGAGATACATGAAATTAGGGTCATCGGTATCCTGTTTTTGAACACCAACTATTCTTTCTTCCGGGTTTACCAAAGTGACTTTCATGTTAACTGAAACCAAACAAAATTAATAAACGTAACGAGCAAAAACTGTCCGTTTTCGTTGTACTCAAATAGATCTACCTGACTCGCCTCATTGAACTGGCCTCAACTTCAACAACTTCCCCCCGTTTCCATCCTCCAAAACCCAAATCGCCCCATTTGGCCCCTGTTCAACCTCCCGGATGCGCTCGCCCATATCAAAGCGTTCAGCCTCCTCTGCTTGCTGTCCTTCAATCTTTATCCGCACTAACGATTGCGAGCGCAGACCACCAAGAAAGGCATTCCCCTGCCAGTCAGGAAACAAGTTCCCGGAATATATGATCAGGCCCGAGGGCGCGACAGTGGGTACCCAGTAGGCTTCGGGCGCATGGAATTCCGGTCGCGTATCATGATCAGGAATAGCAAATCCCCCGTACTGATCTCCCCAGGAGACCAGAGGCCAACCATAATTATCACCAGCAATAATCAGGTTAAACTCATCACCATGGCGAGGCCCCATTTCGTGCGCCCATAATTGGCCTTGCTTATCAAAGGCAATACCCAACGAATTGCGATGTCCGAGGGTCCAGAAGGTTTTGGCAAGCTCACCCTTATCCTGAAAGGGGTTATCCGGCGGCACGGAACCGTCCGCATTAAGCCTGATCACCTTGCCCAGATTTTGCGTCCAGCTCTGGGCAGGCTCCTGTTTCTGCCGATCCCCGGAGGTAATAAAAAGCATTCCATCCGGGCCAAAGGCCAAACGATGGGCATAATGTCCCTTGCCGGACACCTTGGGCACTTGTCGCCAGATGACCTCCAGATCTTCCAGCTTAGGGTTGCTTGCTGAAGACTGGAATTGCGCCCGGGCAACAGCGGCTCCCCTGTTCCCGGAATCATCCTCCTCAGCATAGGATAGATAGACCAGGTGATTTTTCTTGTAGTCAGGATGGAGAATGATGTCTCCCAAACCGCCCTGACCACCATAGGCCACCGGCGGGACTCCCTGAACCGGCACCTTGGATCGATCCCGCATTCGGAAAAGGAGCAGGGAACCTGGCTTTTCCGTTATCAGGAGATCCCCTTCCGGGAGAAAGGTCATGGCCCAGGGTTCATCAAATGTCTCAAAACTCTCGGCCTGAAGCTTAGAACCTGCATTGCCTTTAATTGGCTCATCAAGCGTCTTATTAACAGGCTCTGAGCAAGCATTGCTGACAAACAGAAGCAATAACAATGGAACAATTTTTTTTATAATTAACATGGCGTTTACTCCTTGGGGCTGTCTTCATCCAGCAAATCCACTTCCTGGGTGGCCTTGCGCTCGTCCTCCACCTTTTCCTGAAGGTGCTGTTCAGGACGCACATCCATTTCGTCAATTTCATCAACTGGTGTAATATCTTCCCTGCGGACGGGTTGCTCCTTCTCCGGCTCAGGCTCCGGCGTTGATTTCGGCAAGGGTAACGTGCCCTCATCAAAACGAAGGTTATAACTCGGCACTGGCAGCGAGAACCCTTGCTCTTCAAGGGCCTCCCTTGCCTTTTGCATGGCATAACTCCTTGCCTTGAGAAAGTCTGTTTCCGTCTGGTTGATCCAGGCCATAAAACGAATAACGATATTGGCATCCCCCATCATTTCAACAAAAGAACCGGGCGGGGGAGTCTCCAGGATAAAGGGCAGGCCGGCGATGGCCTCAACACCGGCCTCAGTGGCGGCAACCGGATCATCGTTCACGCCTATGCCCAGGGTGAAATCAAAACGACGCTCCGGATTGGTCGTGTAATTAAGAATAGTCGCCTTAAACACCACCGCATTCGGTATCCGTAAATGATTGCCGTCCACCGTCATCAAAATGGTGGCCCTGGAAGTCAGGCGAATAACCACGCCTTCGTGGCTATCAATAGAGACAAAATCCCTGGGTCGAAAAGGCTGGCGGAGACTGAGCATGATACTGGCGATATAATTCTCAATAGTGTCTTTAACAGCAAAACCCACAGCAAAACCAACCACCCCGGCCCCGCCCAGCAGGGTGCCGATCATCCGGCTTGCGCCCAGCAGATTCATGGCTGCCAGCACGGCCCCGCCAATGGCAATGATGCGGATGATCTGGGCCAGGATTTCTGCAAGGAATTGATTGGGTGTAATCTTCTCCCAGAGCAGGGAGAAGCGGGCAAGGAGAAAACCTGCCAGGAAAATCAGCGTGGAACTGCCCAGAGCGGTCAGGATCAAAGGCAGCGATTTGACAAAACGGTTGGCCTTGTCCGCGTACTCGGCAGCCCTTGGTTTAAGATTCTCCTGGAGATTCAGGGTGCGTTCAATATGATCCTGGACGATCACCACTCCGGCAAGGCGATTGGTCAGATGGAGGGCACGCTGGGCTGACTCCTCGTTGGCAACCGGCCCGGAAAGCACCACCACTCCTTCTGAAACCGTCACGACTACCTTTTCCAGGCCGGGAATTTCGGCAAAAATTCCCTCAGCCCGCTGCTTGATCTTTGCATCATCACTCTTTTTGCTGACCGTTTCAATAACAGCAGAGGTTTCCTTGATCTCCTCGGCATCGGGCAGACCTTCCTCCGCTGCTGCGGAAGAGACAGTCCCCGCAATAAACAGCACGATAATAAAAAAAGAGAACAGATTTCTTCTTCTTTTTTCAGGAATCCCCTTTCTCAGTGTCTTGCAATTGAAAAACAAATCTGTCCCCTTTTTATTCATTTACAGCAACGCCGTCACCGTGTTGCCCGGCTCGCCATCGCCCGCCTTGTTGACCGCGATGACCCGATATTCCCACTCTTTGCCGTGCTTCTGATCGTTGAGCGTGACTTCGGTATCGACAGAGATACCGGCCAGCGTCCAGATACCGTTTTCGGTCAGCTCGCGCCGTTCAATCCTGTAGGAAGCCGGTGCGCCGCCGTCCGCAGGCTTTTTCCAATCCAGAGTCAGCCAGCCCGCTCCCTGCCGCAGCACTTCAAGAAGCCTCGGCTGACCCGGCACCTCCAAGGAATGCGGTTCAGCCCTGCCGCCCCAACCCAATTCCGACAATTTGGCATCATCGTCATGCACCGTATCTTCGGCATAATGGAGCACGGTTTTCATGTCCGTAATCAAGTCGTCAAAGGCGGCCTGCTTGATATCTGTTGCCTGCTTTGCCGCTGCCTGTGCCATAACCTGCGCATCAGCGGAACTGACCGCCGCATTCAGACGACTCTGCAAGTCCGCCGGCAAGATCGGCGGAGAGGGAAAATTCGGGTTTCCATCAAGCCCGGCAATGATGTTCTGGGCCAAGGCTCTGATTTTTGATTCAGTCTTCGGAAAACGCATGGTACTTCCTCCTTTCCGGGATACTGTGTTTTTTTGTTCGGCTGCGGCTGAGATCCACTCGGCAACAGGGTTCACACAACAAATATACAGCTATGATAAAGAGTTGTACAATTTCCTCCGGCGCGGAACACGCCGGAATCAGGATGATGCACACCGGAATTGACGTAATTCCAATTGGAATTGCTCTGATTCCGATTGACTTTGATCCAATTCCAATTGACTTTGCCTTGATTCCAATTGGAATCGGGTCAATGTCAACAGGAATTGCCCTGATGTCAATTGACATTGGACCATTTTCGATTGGAATCGGGTTGATTCCGGTTTGAAACGGGGTGATTCAAATTGACATTGTGTTGATTCCGGTTGACTTTGGGGTGATGCAAACGGCAAAAGGAGCGTTGTTGGTCGCCTCCAGGGGATTTATTTCTGCACAAGGTGCGACGGAAGCCGTTCTTTGAACAGAATGAAAGGATTAGCTCTTGTTTATGGAAATTGCAAGAGGAAAAAGCAGTTATGTTTCTTTTCCTGCTCATAGAGAACGCTATTGGGATTCGCACCTTCGCTCCCCCTCCAAAACTCCCGCCGTTGCGCGGTCTGATTCAGGTCCGTGATACCAAGAGGATACTTTTTATTGACTTTTTCAGGTTTACATGTCTCAATGTCAAATTGAAATCAATGGCGTTTAATCGGGGTCTGTCCCTAATGGCACGACCTTAAGTGGTTGACCACAGGATTACGCCGTTTGTCTTCTTGGTACTGTCAAACGAGGGTAGGCCTTTGGACGACGCTTCACAGCCCGCGGTTCACTGCGACCTGGTCTATTTCCT
>NZ_JALAAI010000153.1:0-8090 GCF_052785085.1 Candidatus Electrothrix sp. | reverse complement strand
TTGTTCAGATTATGCGTAAAATAAGGAGAGAAAAGGACTTAAGGGAGTTAATAGAAGAGCATTTTCATCCAGGTGTTCCAGCTATTTAAGTGGTACCAGAGGGATATGTCAGATAGGAAATTATCAGTTAAACCATTTTTCCATAATCTGCCTGACCCAGGAAGTACTCCTCCTGCTATAAGCCATCCTACTGACTCACCTTTCTCGAAATTAGATAGATCATTACTCCTAACATCATTAAAAGTAGATACAACATCATAAACTGTAGATCCCACTTCAAACAACGCCCAACCAGCAGCTAGCACTGGAAGAAATACTATATGCCCACTCGGATCAACATAAACAACCGGACTATTCCTCGCATAAGCATACCGATTCAAACTCTGCGGATCATACAAATCAGGAACAATCGTATCAGCCTGCGTAAACCTTCTGATATTCGAATTGTAATACCGAGCTTCAAAGTAATAATTATCCGTTACTTCATCTCTTTCTTTGCCGGTAAAGGTATGTCGTTCTTTGGGAAGGGTGCGGTAACCGCCGAAGGGAAGATATCTGATGCGATCTGTTTGGCTGCCTTGCTCATCAATGATGACATCAGCACTGCCGAGGTGGTTGTTCAGGTAGTAGCTTACTTCTGGAGGAGCTTTGTTTTTCTGGGAACTCTTGGCTATTCGCTGACTGTTGGCAAAGAAATAGCTCGTCTTTTCATCAACAGTCGCTCCTTTTCTTTCCTCGTAATGTTTGCCGATGTAATAGGTAGTTACCCCGTTTTCGATCTTCTTGACCCGCTGGCCCTGGTAGTCGTAAACGTATTCGGCAATGATTTCTCCGGTGGGAGAATCTTTTCTGACCCGGACGAGCTGGTTGGCGTCATTGTATTCATAGTACTTTCCCTGCTCGGAAACCATATTTCCGGCTGGGTCGTACTCGAATTTTACCAAGGCTGATTCGGCTGGGCTGGTGAAGAAAGTGAGGAGGGCAAAAAGAAGAAAGGAAAGCTGTACGGAATAACCCTGTAAAAACGGCCTGACTATACGGAATGAGAGAATACCCTTCCCGTGCATATCCATAACTTCCCTCTGGTAGATAAAAAGTAGGTAACTCGGCGATCTCTCCACAAGAGACCCGTAGCTTTCCGACACCGCCTCACGACGGTTGTGGCTTTTTGCAACTTTCCGGCTCCTCCACCAGAAAGTGACATGTTTCTACGTTGATTGCGTAGAAAGGTAAAAGATACCCGCAATAATTATTTATTGTCAAGTATTTTTTCCTTGAAATCAATTTTGATAAGCTGGAGCCACAACGTTTCCGCCATCTCTTACCCAGCAATTTGTCATACTGAGCATGCGTACTGATCCAGAACCGGACAATACCGTCCTGGTCAGGGGAGGGGAGTCAACATCTAAGCTCTCTATGGTTGATTCCGACTCGTACTGACCAGAATCGACCTCACTGCGAAAAAATCAAGGCACTATACGGGCCAATATCCACCCGGCCACTCTGCGCCATCCTATCCCAGGCGATTCCCTCAGCCTGGAGATCCTGGCCGCCTATATTAGCAAAATCTGGACAATAGCCCACCCAGTCGCTGGAAAAACGACAGTACCAGGTTCCGCCCCGGGGTAATCCCACCCGGTAATCAAAATAACTCTGGTTGGAAAAATTAAGGATAACCAACACATCATCCCCTGCCCCTCCTTGATCCCAACGGTGATAGGCAATAATTTTCTGCTGATCGTTCAGATGATGGCAGTTAATCAGCTGTCCCCGCAGGCCCCGGGTGTTGTTGAACCAGTTTCTCCGCAGCTGGCAGAGGTCTTTATACAACGTAAACACCCCGGCAAAACGCTCCTTACGTGACCAGTCCAAGGGAATCTGATCGCTGAACTTGGTGATGGAGAAAACCTCCTGGCCCTGCCAGATCATCGGAATGCCCGGAGCAGTCAGGACAACAACAGCACCGAGCATGGTGCGTTTTCTTGCGAACCAGGACTCTGGATCAGCATGATCAATTTTACGGGCCAGGGAATCATTATTACCTGATTCATCATGGGATTCACTGTAGATGACCCGTTTAAAGGCATCTCCGTTAAATCGGGCGTACAAGGCTTGAGCCAGGTCAGCCATACTCCGCTGGGCATCATCGGGTGTTGCCAAAACATGCCGGATCTGATGGACAAACCAATGCCATTCTGTATCCATACCAGCACCACCCGCAGAGGTTGGTTTGGTCAGCCAACCATCATTATGCCAATCTTCGGCAATCAAAATTTTATGGCGGGGATGGCGATGAACATAATTTTGTTCATCACTGATCCAGCGTAGCAGATTGAAGCCCTCGTTATTCCAGCCCTGGCCGTGATCAAAACCCCAAATATTGGAGGTGCTGTCGATGCGTAGGCCGTCACAATGGCATTCATCCAGCAGGAACATGGCATAATCACGAATGTACTGCCGCACTTCTGGCCGCCCAAAATCCGGCCGTGGCCCCCAATCGGTATGCCCTCGGTAATCGTTATAAAAATAAATGCCGTTACCGTTGCCGTTGTCTCCTGCCCAACCATCATAACGTCGAAGGCTGCTGTCCAGGTCGCTGGGACCAAAATGATTAAATACGCAATCTATCACCACGGCCAATCCCAGACTATGGGCCTGATCAACAAATTTTTTAAACTCAATAATACCGCCATAGGCCTCTTCAATGGCAAAGGGCAGCGAAACATTATATCCCCAGGAAAAATCAGTTGCAAACTCGTTGGGTGGCATCACATGCACACAGTTAATCCCCAGTTCCCGGAGATGACTCAGGCGTTGCGCTGCTCTTGCCAAAGTGCCGGGTCGGTCACCAGGATCATCAGCAAAGGTACCCAGATGCATCTCGTAAATCACTAAAGAATTAAAATCAGGCATTTGAAAATGTTCATCCTTCCAAGGGAACTCCCTTTCCCGGACAATGCCCTTGCCCACCGAGTTGGTTACCTGGGTGACATAGGGATCAATCTTGCTCAGCACTTCTTTCGTTTCTTGATTGGTAATGCGAAAACGGTATAGCTGTCCCGCCTGTAGACCTTGTACATCCACTGACCAGTAGCCATTACCTTCCACTGCCAGAGGTACAGCCGATGAAGGCTCATTATTATCCTGATCATGACTGTCATAGAGGACAAGTTCAACCTTGCTGGCAAAAGGTGCCCAGGTACGGAAGGCAGTTCCGTCGTTATAAACAATATTTCCCATACCTGCATGTATAGAAATTCCTGGGTTGTTTAAAACTACAGCCATTTCAACGTCCTCCTTTTATATCTACTACCCAGAGTGTTACCCTGGGCTGTATAAATATTCCCCCGTTGGGGCATGAACACTCCAGAACAATAATGCTTCCACATAACGTTCCCAAACCAGCGTTTGGGAGCGAGAAAAAGATTATTCAACCCGATCTAACACTTTCTCCACCTTGCTCGTAGCCCGGTCAACTTTGTGCAGTGCCCTGTAAAGAGCATCCAGGTCAGGAGGCTCTTCAACCGCAAGCTGAGCAAATTCCACGCTGGCCTTAACCAGGCTGAATGCCGGACTGTGCAGAGGCGGTTGACTGGCACCGCCACGCAGTTTTTTTGCCTTGCCAGCAAGTTCGTTCAGCTCTGCTTGCCAGTCCTTTGCAGGCGTAGCTGCTTGTTTCTTGTTGCTGGTCTGAGGGGCATTATCAAGAGAGGCAATAATCCGATCATTCTGCTTGGCCCGCATATACCTTTCTTTCAGGTCTCTCTTCACGCCACCCCCGAAATAAACATTTCTTCCTTCAAACATCCCGTCGTAAATAATTTTCCCTTTAAAGGGTAACAAAACAGTGTTTACATAAAAGGGAAGACGAGAACGATGAATCATTTCTTCAAAAGAGTTATGCAGACCATGCACGGCATAGACCTGGTCTTCCATAATAAATATGGTATGCTTTTTCAGAAAACGTTCGATAAAAAAATCACCCTGAATATAATTTTTCCAGCCCGCTATAATATTCAGTTCCTCCTCTGAAAAATTCTCAGGATTTTTTTGAACAAAGGCATCTATCAGCTCTGGATGATTATAAACCTTAGAACGAACTTTACTTTTTTTCTCTATGCTGAGTTCCTCATATACTGCATGGGTTGTTATGTATGGAATAATGTTCTTTTCGCAATTAACAAAGAACTGTAATCCAATCATAAGACGATAAAAGAGTTCCACATCATGTTCTGATAACTTCATTTTTCCTTTTTCTTTTTTGGGGTTCTGTCTTTGAAGGCGGGATGAGAGCCTATGCCTTGCCTCAGTTTTCCGAGGGTGAAAAACACTCTTTGAAACCAAGAACAAACAAGTATATACATGGATTGCATGAAAGATCAACTCAATAATTTTTCCGGGAGTGGATGGCTTTCCATGTCGACATACAGGAAATCAACCTGTTTTCCTGAGAAAAGGTCAAGATCATCCCTTCCTCCCTTGACACGAAAAATACCCATACTTATTGTTGCATCTAAATTAATCGCAGAGAAA
The DNA here is from genome assembly GCF_052785085.1 of Candidatus Electrothrix sp. Classification (NCBI taxonomy): domain Bacteria; kingdom Pseudomonadati; phylum Thermodesulfobacteriota; class Desulfobulbia; order Desulfobulbales; family Desulfobulbaceae; genus Candidatus Electrothrix; species Candidatus Electrothrix sp. Next base: position 3,557 of record NZ_JALAAI010000153.1, on the reverse strand, counting down.
AACCTTTTGTAATGCTGTCTGTTCAGCCGGATAAAACAGCCAAGGAGAGAGATACGTGACTGAAGAACATACAATCGAAAAAGAGATAAGCGAAGAGGAAAAAGAGGCATCTCAGGAGCAGCCAGACCCTGCCGCTGAAACTGCTGAAGAACAAGAGCAGGAGACAAGCGGAGAAGCAACCAGCGATGAGGAAGCGCAACCAAGCCTGGAAAGCCTGACCCAGGAGCTGGAAGAAACCCGTACGAAGATGCTGCGCATTGCTGCAGATGCTGAAAATTTCAAGAAACGGATGGAGCGGGATAAAGCCAAGCTCCTCAAATATGCTGGTGAGAATATCCTGAAAGAGCTTTTGACCACTGTGGATAATCTTGACCGGGCCCTGGAACAGGGTGCTGTGGAAGGGGGTGACCCGGCGCAAAAGCTTGAGGCCCTGTTGGCTGGCGTTGAACTCACGAAGAAGGGCCTGCATACCATGCTGGAACGTTTCGAGGTAAAGCCATTGGAATCAGTTGGTCAGCCCTTTAATCCTGATGAAATGGATGCCTTGACCATGGAAGCCAGCGAGGAGATTCCAGCCAATCATGTGGTCACGGAATTTGCCAAAGGCTATACCTTTAAAGACCGCGTTCTCCGTCATGCCCAGGTCGTGGTCTCCAGTGGCTCTGGAGAAAAAGCAGCAGAGGATGAAGCATAAAAGTCTTGAATTTGTCCTTGACAAGGCTGTTTTAATGCACATTGTAGAGTGACAAGAACGGGAAGAACAGCTACTGAGTTCTCAAGATGAGATCTTAATAAAGATAAAAGAACAGCTTGGGGTGCTGTTTTCAGGATAAAAGAGACCAAGGAGAAAAAATCATGAGTAAAATAATAGGAATTGATCTGGGAACCACCAACTCTTGTATTGCCATCATGGATGGCGGTGATCCCAAAGTTATTGAAAATAGCGAAGGAAACCGGACAACACCATCAATTGTTGCCTTTTCCGATAACGGCGAGCGTCTGGTCGGTCAGGTGGCAAAGCGTCAGGCAGTAACAAATCCGACCAGGACCCTGTTTGCTATTAAACGCCTGATCGGTCGTAAATTTACTGATCCTGAAGTAAAAAAATCCATTGAACTGAGTCCGTTTAAGATCGTGGAAGGTCCTAACGGCGATGCAATGGTGGAAGTGGATGACAAGTCATATTCGGCAGCAGAAATCTCTGCCATGACCTTGGGCAAGATGAAAAAGACTGCTGAGGAATATCTGGGCGAGACCGTGACCGAGGCTGTTGTCACTGTGCCTGCTTATTTTAACGATGCCCAGCGTCAGGCAACCAAGGATGCTGGTAAGATTGCCGGCCTGAATGTCCAGCGTATTATCAACGAACCCACTGCTGCCTCTCTGGCCTATGGTCTGGACAAAAAAGGCGAGGAAAAAATCGCAGTCTTTGATCTGGGGGGTGGTACCTTTGATGTTTCCATCCTTGAGATCGGTGACGGTGTTTTTGAGGTAAAATCTACCAACGGCGACACCTTCCTCGGTGGTGAAGATTTTGATATGCGCATCGTCAACTGGCTGGCTGACGAGTTTAAACGTGAGCAGGGTGTTGATCTCCGTAATGATAAGATGGCTCTTCAGCGTCTTAAAGAAGAAGCAGAAAAGGCCAAGAAAGAGCTGTCATCCTCTATGGAGACGGACATCAATCTGCCTTTTATTACAGCTGATGCCACAGGCCCTAAACATCTGAATATCAAGCTGTCCCGGTCAAAACTGGAAGCCTTGGTTGCCGATCTGATTGAGCGTTGCGCAGGTCCCTGCAACACAGCCTTGAAAGATGCAGGAATGTCTGCCTCTGAGATTGATGAGGTTATTCTGGTCGGTGGTATGACCCGTATGCCCAAGGTGCAGGAAAAGGTCAAAGAGATCTTTGGCAAAGATCCGCATAAAGGCGTGAACCCGGATGAAGTTGTGGCTATCGGCGCAGCTATTCAGGGTGGTGTGCTGAAGGGTGATGTGAAAGACGTGCTGTTGCTGGATGTAACACCCCTGTCTCTGGGCATTGAGACCCTGGGTGGCGTAATGACCAAGCTGATTGAGAAGAATACCACGGTTCCGGCCAAGAAAAGCCAGGTCTTCTCCACAGCAGCAGATAACCAGCCTGCCGTGTCCATCCATGTGCTTCAGGGTGAGCGAGAGATGGCTGATGCCAACAAGACCATTGGTCGCTTTGAGTTGGCAGATATCCCGCCTGCGCCGCGTGGAGTGCCCCAGATTGAGGTCACCTTTGACCTGGATGCCAACGGTATCCTCCATGTTTCTGCGAAAGACATGGGAACCGGCAAAGAGCAGTCCATCCGCATCACTGCCTCTTCCGGCCTGAGCGAGGAAGAGATTGAGAAGATGAAAGAGGATGCAGAGCTGCATGCTGAAGAGGACAAGAAGCGCAAGGAAATGGTTGAGGCCAAGAATAATGGCGATTCCCTGATCCATATGACCGAGAAAAGCCTGAACGATTTGGGCGATAAGGTGGATGCGGAGACCAAGGCCAATGTAGAGCGCGAGATCGAAACCCTGAAAAAGGCCCTTGAAGGAGATGACCTTGAGTCCATCAAGTCTGCCTCAGAGGCTTTGACTCAGGCTTCTCATAAGCTGGCTGAACTGATGTATGCCCAGGCTTCTCAGGATCAAGGTGCTGCCGGAGCAGCAGGTGCTGGTGCTGCGGGTGGTAACGCCTCATCTTCCAGCAAAGATGATGATGATGTTGTTGATGCTGATTTTGAAGAAGTGAAATAAGGTCAGGTTGTAGGGGCAGGCCCTTGTGCCTGCCTGATAATGTATTTCAGAAAAGGGAGAGCGGTGTAGCCGTTCTCCCTTTTTTGTTTGCTTTGACCTATAACGACCGGTCAATCCAGATTCGCCCAAGCACGGGATAACCGGCTTTCCCCCTTTCTCTGCCCCTGGCTCAGTAGGCTTGTTCCACAAGCTGACGCTCTGTTTTTAAAACATTTTGTTTTTCCGCAAGGATGCTTGAAAGAGCAAATAACAAGTTTGTGAGAACAAACAAAGAGCTGTTTATTGTCAAGAGAAGGTTGTTGGTAGCAAACAGAAGGCTCTTGATAACAAACAAAGGAGTGTTTGTAATAAACAGAAGGTTGTTTGTTCCTGACAAAAGGTTTGCGGTAACAAACAGAAGGTTGTTTGCTCTTGCAGGAAGGTTGTCAGCGACCAACAGGAAGCCTGCTTGAACAACAAGGGTGATGTGTTTTTTTTCGTACCTGTGCTTGATCGTAAAATTTCCTTGTCGCAGAAGGGAAAATCTCCATATTTCTTCCTTTACCCTTAAGAAAGTTTCATTTGATTTCTTGACAGGTGGAGCAAAAGCCGTTATTCAGGTTTGTTGCCTTTTATAACTCTTTTTTCTCTAAGTTTGCTCACCAGGAGACATTATAAGGGTGTTGAAAAGAATATCTCAACGCCACACAAAAACAGTTGCTTAGATAATAAAAAGCCTGTATAATGAGGAAAAGTCAATAATGTTAAACCTTTTACTCATTTCAGGTGTTATGCACAATAAA
>NZ_JALAAI010000152.1:0-8207 GCF_052785085.1 Candidatus Electrothrix sp. | reverse complement strand
CTTCAAGAGAAATTCAGGATTAAGGTTATAACAAACCAAATCAAGCATTCAATGAATCTGAAGATTGAAAAACTTCAGCGAGCCGCATGAAATGCACCTATTCAGAGGGAAAGGTGTCGTTTTTGAGTATTTATAACCTCAGAATGATGAGAGGTTATGAGAACCTGTTTCTCATATTCATCACAGATATCGTTAAGATTTTCGAGCCAAGGTTGAATTTCGCGTATAGAAATAAAGTTGTCCGGCTCATCAATCAAAACTGTTGAAAAAATTCCGGCACGCAGAGCTTCCAAAATTGTGTAGAGAACAATCAACTGACGCTGCCCGTCAGAAATATTTGAGAAGGAAAACTCATAGTCCTTATCTTCAATGCGAAATGTTGCTGTTAATTTTCGAGATTCACCAGCTTCTCTGAGACTTAACTGCTCAAAACCGGGGAGTACCTCCTCCAGAAGCAGTTTTGTACGGTAACTGATTGCCGGTTGTTCCTGCAAAAGATGGCGATACCAATGGGCAAAATTTTGGGTATGCTTTGATAGCCTTCGTGATTCGTTGTTGGCGTTTTCTTCGACAACCAATGGGTCTGGATGGATCAGAAGAATTTTTTCAAGTTCTTCCCTGAATCGAATTAACGGGGTGTTATCATCACGCTGTGCAACTGTAGAAATGACCGAACGTTCCCAATTAGCTGGAAAGACAGCACCTTCTTCAGGTTTTTCCGTATTCCGATTGATACGGTAGAGATGGGCCTCTTGTCCCTCAAACAGGAAAAAAATTGAGTCGTTCCAAAAAAGTTGTTCTCGTTTAATACGCTGCTTCTCCTCATGTTCAGCATACTCAACCATCAACCTGTATTTGTATATATCATCACCTGCTCTTAGAGAGAGTTCTATGGTTTGCTCCCTCCTTTTATCCCAGACTGTAAGATCTTTTTTGCTAAATATATCATTAAGATGACCACTTCGTATCAGGTGTTGAATGCAATGCAATGCATCTATCACAGAAGTTTTTCCTGCGCCGTTCTCTCCGAGCCAGAGTTGAAACTCTTTCGGTTTGATCCGAAAGTTTGTTAAACAGCGAAAATTGTCGATATATATTTCGGTTATCATATAGTTACTTACTCTGTTATTTATTTAATGACAGGTTGATTACTTCGTGCCGGATTTCTATGTCAGTGTATCTTTTTTAAAGCGTTCCATAAATTTCCCCAGCCAACTCCTCCGGCGTTTTTCCCTCTGTATCTAAAACCAGATCCGAACCCGCCCGATACAACGGCTCCCGCTCTGCCAGCACAGCAGCAATTTCTTGAGCCGGGTTCTGCCCTTCTTCTTGTTTTTTCAAGGCAGGTCGTTGTTCATCGGTTTTTTGATCCAGGGCCAGTCGGGACAGGGTCGTGGCAAGGTCGGTACGCAGCCAGACCACCAAGGAACCGCGCCGCAATTCCTGCCATTCCTCCTGATGGAGAATAGCCCCGCCACCTGTGGCAATAATCATTTTTTCCCAGGACGGCAGTTCGCTCAACAAGGCCCGTTCCTGGCTCCGAAAATATTGCCAGCCCTGCACTTGAACTGCCTCAGTAATGGAACAGCCCATGCGCTGGCAGAGTTTCTGATCTGTATCAAGAAAGTGAAAACCGATTACTTGGGCAAGGATTTTCCCCACAACCGTCTTGCCGGTGGCGCGAAATCCCGTCAGGATAATTCGTTGAGGAAGCCTTTGTTGTTCCTGTTGCTGTTCACTAACTTGGTTTTTCATAACGTGCATTTTTCTCTTTTCCTCCTGTCGCAGGTACTGTATGACATACGGCATAAATTTTCATCCCTTAATGAGATCCAATGAAAGAAACTATGCCCTCTGGCCGAAGAACGGTAAAACACAAGGAAGAACGAGAGGAAATCCTTGGCTGCAAATAGTCTTTTTGACCTGATTGGTCAACTTCATTTTCCTTCCCTGATCATCGGTATCATCCTGACAGTATTAACGATGCTGGTTTTGCTGCTGGTGATTTATAATCGGCTCCGGCGCGAGAATCTCCTGCTTTCCCTGCAATTGGAGCAGACCAGCAAGGATGCCCGTTGTTTTGCGCAGGAGGCGGAAGACCTGCGCCAAGAACGGGATACTCTACGGCAGCAGAAAGAAGAGGTGGAGCGGGATAATATCGGTCTGGAGGCCTTTCTTCATGAGACCAGGGCTATTGCCGGTGAGCGGCAGCAGTTCCTCGTTCAAAGTAAGCAGCAACTGGAAGAGGATTTTTATAATCTTTCCCGCAAGGTTATGGCTGAGCAGGGCAGGATTTTGCAAGAGCAACATGCCGGAGGCCTGGAAACCCTCTTATCGCCAGTGCAAAATCAACTGGATATCTTTCGCCAAAAGGTGGAGGACGTCTATGAGCGGGAATCCCGTGATCGTTTTTCCCTGATTAAGGAGGTTGAGCATCTTAAGCGCTTAAACGAGCGGATCAGCCGGGAAGCTGTTGATTTGACCAAGGCCTTGCAAGGCACCAATAAATTACAGGGTCAATGGGGCGAGATGGTGTTGGAGCGGCTTTTGGAGGAATCCGGCCTCCGACCGGGCAGCGAGTTTGCCACCCAGGTTTCCCATCGTGATGAACAGGGGCGGCTTAAGCAACCTGATGTGATTGTTTATCTTCCTGAAAAACGGGTTGTGATCATTGACGCCAAGGTTTCCCTGAACAGCTATGTAGAAGCAAACCGGGCAGATAATGAAGAAGAGCGGGACCAACATCTGAACAGGCATATCAACTCCATTCAACAGCATGTCAAGGGCTTGAGCAAGAAGCAGTATCAAGAGCTTCCAGCACTGACTACCCTGGATTTTGTCCTCCTCTTTATCCCGGTGGAAGGGGCCTTTCAGGCAGCGGTGAGCAGCAAACCGGAGTTACTGACCCAGGCCTTGCGTCAGCGGGTGATGCTGGCCTCGCCATCAACCCTGCTGGCCATCCTTCGTACCATCCATCATCTCTGGCAGATGGATGAGCAGAATCGGAACAGCATGATCATTGCCCAGGAAGCTGGCAGGCTCTATGATAAATTTGTCGGTTTCACCGAGGCCTTTAGCGAGGTAGGAACCCGCCTGGATCAGGCCCGCCAGAGTTGGCAATTAGCGGAAAAACGCTTGAGCACGGGCAAAGGTAATCTCATAGACCGGGCTGAGGCCCTGCGACAGCTCGGGGTTCAGCCGAGCAAGGATTTGAAAAAGAACGGATGAAGAAAAAAAGAAGTACCTCGCGCAGTCTGGCGTTGGAGACCCTGGTGCAATGGGCAGGAACGGGAAAACCGGTTCAGGGCGTTATTAACAGGGTTATCCATGACTCAGGTCTGAAGCATGAGGAGCGACAGCTGGCCGTGATGCTGGTGCTGGCCGTGTTGCGGGAGCAGGAATATCTTGATCTGCTTATCAGCCGCTTTTCCAAGACCAAGTTGCGCAAAATGAAGCCGCTGACCTTGGCTGCCCTGCGGATCGGCGTGGTCCAGATCTGTCGCCTGGAACGTATCCCGGATTCCGCAGCAGTCAACGAGACAGTCAAGGCCCTGAAAAAGATGCGTCAGCCTGGCTGGCTCTGTAGTTTTGTCAACGGGACCCTGCGCAATATTGCAAGAAGCAAGGATACGCTGCCAAGACCGGAAGAGGCAGGCCCAGGAGGAACGCCGGTGCTGAATCATCCGGCCTGGCTGACCGCCCGTTGGCAGGAGCATTTCGGTCCGGAGCAGATGCGGGAAATCTGTCGGGTCAATAACCTGGAGCCAGACCTCTGCCTTCAGATCAATCCTGCACGCACGGATCCAGATGCTCTGAAAACCCGGTTTATCAAGCATGGAATGAGCGGTGTTAAGGCGGGTAGTTTAGCCCCGGACAGCCTTATCCTCCCGGAGCAGCGAGGGGCTGTGACCGACCTGCCTGGTTTTGCTGAAGGGCTGTTTCAGGTCCAGGATCAGGCAGCCCGCCTGGCCTGCGACCTTCTGGGGCCTTTTAAGGAGCAAGGGCGGTACCTTGATGGCTGCGCTGGCTTAGGCGGCAAGACCTGTATCCTTGCCGCACTCCTCCCCAAGGATGCCTCGCTTATTGCGGTGGAACCGGATCAGCGGCGTTCCCGTCTTTTGCAAGAGAATCTTCAGCGCCAGGGCCTGAGCGAGAAGGTAGAAACCGTGCAGCAGGACTTGCAGGTCTTTGTCGCTGACGATGATCGCCTTTTTGACGGCATCTTCATTGATGCTCCCTGTTCCGGCACCGGAGTCATTCGCAAACATCCTGATATCCGCTGGAACCGACAAGCAGAAGATCTTGCTGGTTTTCAGGAGCAACAGCTGGGGTTGCTGCGAACAGCGGCAACTGCGCTCAAACCGGGCGGAGTGCTGGTTTATGCCACCTGCTCCCTGGAGCCGGAGGAAAACCAGCAGGTGGTTGAGCTGTTTCTTGCTGCAAATCCTGCCTTTATTTTGACGGATTGTCGGGGGTTTCTGCCTGCCTCAGCCGCTTCCCTGGTGGATGCACAGGGCTGCTTTGCGCCATTGCCGACCGAGGAGATTGAGGGATTTTTTGCAGCACGGTTGGTGCGTATGCCAACATGATCTGCAACTCCTTCCTTTATTTGCTGCGTCAGCTGTTTCTGAGCTGCGTAACTATCAGTTTCTTAATATTTTTTTGTCGATTCCCAGTGCGCTCTCCTGCGCTGATTGCTAGTCCTTTGAAAACATAAAAGAAAACCCCTTGACTTTTCAGAAGCATTGTGGTTGCTTTTGTGTCGTGCTTTTTTTGTGAGGCAAACGGTTGTCGCCCAAGGAAAAAAAGTTGCCGATCAGCCGCCCCGCCATTTTTCTATAAACGTCCTCCCGCCCTTGGCTGGCCAGGACAAAAAATATCAAAGACAGGAAGCCTGATCGGTTTTTTTCACTACTTTTGAAAAAACAAGGAGAATAGACATCATAACACCTTCTGGAAAAGAAGAGGACTCTACAGCGGGCAACCATACGGAACGCGCGGAAGAAAGGAGTCAGGAAGATAAAGAATTTGTCCCGGTTATAGTCAAAAGGACAGACGAATCTGTTCGTCATCCTGACGATATCCTGGAAAAGGCGATTTTTGAAGGGCGGGAACAGATTCAGCGTTCTTTTATTTCCTTAGCATTATCTTCCGTGGCAGCTGGTCTGATTCTCGGTTTTACCGCAATGTCTGTGGCTGTTGTATCCATTTTGGCAGCACCATTTCAGGAAGCTATTATATCACGTCTTGCTACGGCCTTTGTTTATCCGTTGGGGTTTATCATCTGTATCATGAGCCGTACCCAGTTGTTTACCGAGCACACAGCAACAGCAGTGTACCCTGTCTTGGACGGTAAGGCGGGAATTGCCGGGCTGATACGGCTTTGGCTCACGGTCATTATGGGGAATATACTCGGTGCAGTGATCAGTGCCGGGTTACTCACTGCTGCGGATGAGGTGATTCAGGGGAAACAAGGATATGTTTTGGTCGGTCATCATCTTGTAATGTATGGGAACAGCTCTCTTCTTGTCAGTGCGGTTCTCGCCGGATGGCTGATGGCAATGGGCGGATGGCTGGTCTTGGCAACCCCGTCGCCGATCAGTCAGATTGTTTGTATTTATATAGTAACCTTTCTTATCGGTATCGGCGGATTGCATCATTCCATAGCAGGATCCGTTGAAATGTTTACCGCCTTTTTTATAAGTGATCATTTTTCAATAGGTCAGACGCTCCGTTTTATAGGTTTGGCCATAACAGGCAATCTTATCGGGGGAAGTATCTTTGTGGCACTCCTGAATTACGGCCATATCCGAAAAACGCAGAAGGTTGCCAGGAATCGGATTTCACGTTCGAATTAATTACAAGAATTTTAGAGGAACTAAGTCATGACAGTCGGTTTTGATGTTTTCTTTGGAATTGTAGTGTTAGTAGTACTGTTTCAACCGATTATTGGTCCGATTCTGATATATTTCACGCTGAAGCAGTCAGCTGAACCGAATATAGAATCCCATAAACCGGATACCTTTCCTCAGGACGTACAGGACTACTTTCTGCAAAACATACCAGCCCTTGAAAAGCAAGAGTTTAAGGTCATCTGCTCTTGGATTTCAGAGCAAGACACGCCGATGATGCTGCATTGCTGCATGTTGAAGCATACCAACATGCAAGATATGGCAATGATAGTTGTTGGTCAGAACGACATCCGCTACATAGAGTTCGGCTCCGAGTTCAACGGGCTGGATATCAGCACGAACAATAACCTTCAGCACCCCTTAGTTTTTCCAGAAAGGCAGGATACAAAAAAATATTCTTTTCCAAATATTTCAGATCCCGGCGAGCTCTATGCCATACACCAACTCCTTCTCCGGCGTGATGCCAAGGATGCAGCTCCGAAGACCGTGGCTGACGGAATGGAATTGGATGGGGTTAAAAAGGGAATCATCCGCGAAATGGAAAGAAATGTGGCAGATGGTTATTATCGCTTTGATGCTGCTGCCGAGGGATACCGCCCCACTGTCAAAGGGGCCGTTCTCATGACGTGGAAAATGATCTGGCCTTTAAAAAATATCGTGCGGGCAAGACACACTCGCAAAATGGAGCGAGTGCTGCAGGAAGTCATGAGGGACAGAGAAACCCTGCCAACTGAACCTGCGGCCGCCCTTCAGACAGACCGAAGCGCTGAACATATTGAAAGTCAACAGGAATCATATAAGATTGTTTTTGAAGGAGCAATGCGGGAGGACCGAAATCCTGCACAGGTCAAGCGGCTTCTTGCCAAGTTGGCCCGGACAAACGATGCTGCTGTAGAGCGGCTTTTTACCCCGCCGACAAAAAAGATTCTGAAGCGCAAGCTGAGTAAAAAGGAGGCTCTGGATTATAAAAGAAAATTTGAAACAACAGGTGCATGCTGTAAAGTTTTTCGCGAATTCCCCGTTTCACCTTCATCTGCACAACAGCCTCATCCGAACAAATTCACCGGAGCACCATTTCAGCACAACGAATCCTCAGATTATCCACGTCTCAAGGAAAAAGAGCGCGCCAGCGGGCTGTTTCCGGATATCGCGGAAAGATTTAGTGGCGGACCGATCAAAAACGCTGTCAAACTGCCTCCCTTAAGTGTATCTCTTGTAGCTCTTCCTATCTTCATTATTCTTACACTGGCTGGTGTGCTGATCGGACTTAAGACAGGGACAATATTTTTTCAGACGAAAAAATTGGAGTATTTCGGTGCACAGACTCAGGGAATTGTGCTGAACAAGGAGATTGTTCAGGGAGATTCAGCTGTTGAAGGAAAAAATAATGTCCGGTACTACTATGTAGCTTATCAGTTTCAGGCATTAATATCGGGACAAAAGGAACAAGTATTTTCTAAGGAGGAACAGGTCACCAAAGAATTATATGACCGGCTCAAACCTGATACCAAGGTACCGGTCGTTTATGACCAGCAACCTGCTGTTTCAAGGATCAAGGGCAATTATATGATACTTTCGTTTCCAGACGGCGAGGCATTGCCGTTCTTTTCTTCAAAAGGAATAGGAACAATGTTCGTGTTGCTTGCCATTACGCTCTTTGGCGTTTTCGCTGTTATCGGACTTTTGCTTTGGCTTGTCAGCGATCTTATTGCCCTTGTTTTTCTATCCACTCGTGGACAGATGGTCACAGCAAAAGTTATTGAACTGGAAAAATATAAAGAATCAGACTCGAATGAGTACGCAATGGTCTGTCGATTTCAACCTGCCGAGAAAGGTGCAGCACCTATTATAGGCCGACAAAAAATTTCCAGAGATATCTATACCGCCTATCGTCAAAGAAAAACAGTAGATGTTCGCTATGTTCCGGGAAAACCAAAGTGGTTTAAGGTTATAGTCAATCTTGATACAAAATCCGCAACGAGTCGTGGCAGAAAATCATCTTATCTTCCAATTTCTATAAAGCTATGGGCATTTACACAATATTCCGGCGTAGCGGTACCAACCTGTATTATCGGGACTATTCTGGTGGCAGTGCAATTGTACAGTATGTACCTGGGAGAACCTGTTAATTTTTCTGCCACAGCTTTCGGAGTTTTTGTACTTATTCTCAGCAATTCCCGGACACGACAACGATATACGCCTGTTGAGCATTTTTGCTCTCTCTGGAGAGACTCAGGCGTTCTTCCCTATAGCAATGTGACTATTTTCCTGGCCGTCCAGCTAACTTTCTCTTCA
>NZ_JALAAI010000151.1:0-8344 GCF_052785085.1 Candidatus Electrothrix sp. | reverse complement strand
GATTGACAGAAGCGGGCTTTTAGCTTGTTAATTTGGTGACCGATTTTTTTGATTGGTTTTGAAAATGTCATATGTCTCTCTGTAGCTTATTGATGTGAAAATTTCATTATTACAAGAAATCAATAGCCGTGTCAATATGTTATGACATCTGTGGCTAAATTAATTTTCTGAATTCTCAATAAATACAACTCGTTCATAAAGGCCAAGCCTTAAAGTCGTGCCATTAGCTGCTCTGCCTTTTTTCGTGTTTGTTCTGTTTGTTCTTGTTAATCGCTTTGCACCAAAAAACAAAAAATTATCTCAGCAGCAGTGTAATTACTCCTGAAAAAGGGGAAAAGGTTAATGCATTTTTCAGGATTTAAGCTATAGTTGCACCTGTGACAGTACGGGCTCTGATTCGATCTCTGATACATTTGCGAGACAGACTCAAAAGAGCAAATTCTGCCTATGTAGTAAAATACAAAAAAAAGATTGGATGATTTACCATAAACCGGAGAACAGTTCATGTCAAAACAACAAAGTTCCTTCCACCTGAAGGATTTGCGGGATAATGACCATGTCGAGGATCATAGCGGGGTTTTGGATCAACTGGATCTGCCCCCGACGGTGGTTGATTTTTTACAGCGAAATCAGCGTAAAATCTGGACCGTGGTCACCATTATTGCTGTGGTGGTTATTATTGTCTCGCTGTATGACTCCTATCGTACCTATACCTTAAACAAGGCCGCCAAGGCCTATGATGCGGCTCTGCTTTTGGAAGGGAAAGAACGGGTAGCAGCCCTGAGTAAAATAAAGGACGATTTTAGCTCAACCCCCTCTGCTGTCTGGAGTCAAATTCAGTTGGCCCGTCTTGACCAGGAAGAAGGCAAGTATAAGGGCGCTATAGAGCGTTTAGAAGCCTTGAACAGCGAACTGAAACAAGATGATCTGCTCAAACCTTTGGTGATGGTTAATCTCGGTGCCTTGTACGAGCAGCAGCAGGAACTTGACAAGGCTGTTGTTGCTTATGAGAATTTGCAGAAGAAAGAGGGCTTTAAAGCGATGGCCTTGAGCAATCTTGCCCGTATTTATGAGGCTATGGGCAAGAAGGAACAGGCTGTTGCTCTGTATCAGCGCTATATGAGCCTGACAGAGGGCAAAAAAGAAGAGGTTGGCCCTGCTCCGCAGAATTCTCTGGCTCGTGATATGGTTCAGGCCAGTCTGAATCGTCTGTTGCAGTAGCGTAGAGATTTTCCCATGAAGATTATACGGTCTCCCCAGGAAATGACTGTCTGGTCTCAAGAGCAGGCCCTTGCAGGCAGGACCATTGGTTTCGTTCCCACTATGGGCTTTTTTCATGAAGGCCATCTTGCCCTTATGCGGCGGGCTGGTGAGTTGGCAGATCAGGTAGTGGTGAGCCTTTTTGTCAATCCTACCCAGTTTGGCCCTCAAGAGGATTTGACAGCCTATCCCAGGGATTTTGAACGAGACCAGGCCTTGGCAGACAGCGTTGGGGTAGAGGTGATCTTTGCCCCGGAGGCAGAGGATATGTATCCTTATGGAGCTAAGACAGCAGTGACTGTTGGGGAGGAGCTGACAGGTCAGCTTTGCGGGACCTCCCGTCCTGGCCATTTTACCGGGGTTGCCACCGTGGTGAGCAAGCTCTTTAATATTGTTCGTCCTGATTTGGCTGTGTTTGGAGAAAAGGATTTTCAGCAGCTGGCCGTGATTCGGCAGATGACAACGGATTTGAACTTTGGGGTGAAGATTATAGGCCATCCTGTTATCCGGGAAAAAGATGGTTTAGCCATGAGTTCCCGCAATACCTATCTGCAACCAAAGGAACGGGAGTCCGCACTCAGTCTTTTCCGTGCCTTGGCAATGGCCCGAACTCTAGTCGCAGAGGGCAAGCGAGATGCGGCACAGCTCACTGTTGAGTTAGAACGATTTATTCTCTCTTTTCCCGGTACGGCAGTGGATTATATCAGCTTTGTTGATCAGTTTACGCTTCAGCCGGTTGCCGAGGTCAATAAGGATACGGTACTGGCTTTGGCTGTGAAGATCAACGGCAGGGTGCGGCTGATTGATAATGGGTTTGTTGATGAAAAAACTCTCTGACAGCTATCTTAAAATTGTTGAGTGGAGCGAAGAAGATCAGTGTTACATCGGACGTTGTCCCGGTCTCATGTTGGGAGGCGTACATGGTGATGATAAGGCCGCTGTTGACAGAGAATTGTGCAAGATTGTTGAAGAGTGGATTGAGATTCATCAGGAAGATGATATTCCCTTACCTGAAGTGATCAACTGATGGAAAATATTTTCTCCACTTTGCCGTCCGACCCGGAGTATGAAGTTTTCGATGAACTGCTTCACGCGAAAAATATCCGCATTGAACGCATTGTCTCCAAGGGCCATGTTTCACCGGAGACCGGTTGGTATGATCAGGAAGAACACGAATGGGTGCTAGTGCTGGAAGGGGCCGGAACGCTGTTGTTTGCCGAGGATAAGCGGCAGGTGACCCTACGAAAGGGCGATTATCTCCATATCCCGGCGCATACAAAGCATAAAGTCATCTGGACGGAACCGGAAGCCCTGACGGTCTGGTTGGCCGTACATTATGGAAAATTTTGAGGAGAAGAACACAGGTTATGCGTGCAAAAAAAATGATTCTTGAAACAGACCGGCACGGACGGCTGCTGTTTCAGCCGGAGTTACCCGCCGGTGTTCGCATTGAGGCAATCTTTCTTATACCGGAGAAGAAAGAAGAAACGGGCAAGAGGCGGAGACCGTCTCCACGTATCCACGGAAAAGGAAAGATTCTCGGAGATATCATGTCCCCCGTTGTACCTCCTGAAGACTGGGATGTTTTGAAATGATTCTGCTGGATACACATATCTGGGTACGCTGGCTGTTGCCGGACGATCCTTTGCCCGACAACTTGACAAAGTTGATCAAAACAGCGGACGATGCATTGGCTGTTTCTTCTATATCATGCTGGGAAGTTGTTCTGCTGGAAAGGTTTCATCGAATAAAATTGCCGCTCCCTGTTGATGAATGGTTGACAGAAGCATTGAGCGGTTCAGATATCATCGCACTGCCTATTGATGAAAACATCGCAAGGCTGGCGGGGCGACTGCCGTATCACCACAAAGATCCGGCGGACAGGTTTATTATTGCCACCTCTATTATCAATAATGCAAGAATAATCAGTCTCGACAGCTGGTTTCCATCATATACAGAACTGGCTGACCTTTTGATCACCGGCTCATGACTGGTTAACTATAAACAGTGAAAAAGTAATCTGATGCAGCGAACAATGCTAAAATCCAAGATCCACCGGGCAACCATTACCGAAGCGGATCTTAATTATGACGGCAGCCTGAGTATTGATCAGGACCTGCTGGATGCCGCCGGGATTATCCCTTTTGAGCGGGTCAAGGTTTATAATATCAATAATGGCGAACGCTTTGACACCTATGCTATCCAAGGTAAAAGAGGAACTGGTGTCATCGGATTGAATGGAGCTGCTGCCCGGAAAGGACATGTAGGGGATTTGATTATCATCGTGACCTATGCTCAGTACGATGAACTCGAGCTGAAGGATTTTGCACCAAAGATTATTCTTTGCGATGAGAAGAATGGTATTCGGAAATTGATTGATAAGTAAAGTAGATGAGATAAAGAGCATCCTGATGCCCGTTAACAACGGGCCGTTTGCCGTTTACAATACTGCGTTTTACGCTTCAAATGAGCCATTCAAGGTTTAAAATGTGATGTTTGAAGTTTACAACGTGACGTTGCAAGCGTGCAGCGAGGCATTTGATGCTTACAATGCGATGTTGTGAACGGACAAGGAGGCGGGTGAAGTGTGTTGGTGATACCGGTCAATCATTTGAAACGTATAATATAATTACCTAATTCGATAATCGCATATAGTTAGCTGGACAGCACGAATATGATAAACAAAACAGAGGAAATAAAAACTGTTGCCTCTTTTGTTAACGAATTAATATCGTTGGCACGGCTGAAAAGTTATCTTAATATTGCGGCCTCAAACTTTTTTGTTTTTGAAAATGTTCAGTTTGATACCCGAGTTGTATTTGGTTTGTATTCTTGGGAAAGATGCCTGTCAAAAATTGATAAGTTCGATTTGATTCTTGGCGATCTACCTCTTGCGATGGGTAGACCGGAACTGTATGAATTCGGTAAAAATAAGTTAAAAATCCGTTGCAACTGGAGGGAAATCTTAAAATCACTTCAATATCTTTCGGAAAATGGTTTGGCAATTTTCATCGTTGAACCGTATGGTTTTGGAATATCGGAAGGTAAAAAGCTTGAAGCTGCTTTGAATTCAGAAGGTTATTTTATCAGTGCTATATTCAATGCTCCAGAAGGGATATTACGGCCAGAAACATCAATCACACCTGTTTTTGTTGTTATTAAGAAGGGAAAGACTAATTCGGTATTTATTGCAGAATTGCTGGATGAATCACAGGCGCATCAGGTAGCCAAGAATTATCATTCTGGGATTATTGCGGAGGATTTAGCTCGTGGAATGATGATTGAAAAAGGGACATTTCAAGGGTTTCCTCGCATACGAATAAAACAGCAAATAGAGAAACTGGAAACTCAGTACAAAGAATACAAAGCGTATAGCATAGGAGATATTGCAAGGGAAGTTAACTCGGTGGCTCAAGGAAAAGAACATTGTGAAAAAAGAAATTCTCTATATATTCCCAAGATAGGTAACTCGCCCGTTGTGACGAGACTTGCAGATACCACTATTAAGCACCATTATTATTTTCAAGTTGTTCTTAACGAAAAAGCTGACAACGAATATGTATCCGTATTCTTTAAATCCAAGTTAGGTCGTCTCATCCTTCAATCATTAACATCGGGACAGACTATACGGCATCTCTCTAAACGAGATTTAGAGCAGGCAACAATTGCTTTGCCCTCGTCCGATGTTCAGGAACTCATTATAGATTCGCAGCATAAGCTTCATAAGCTGAAAAGTGCAATTGATAGCTTCAACGAGGAGTTGGCATTGAATCCAACCAGCTCGACATCAATTTCTTCTCAGTTGGATAACATGCTAAAAGCCATTGGTGGACTTACAAAAGTAGATGAAGTTTACAGTCTGATTAGGCAAGGTGAATCAAAGACGATAGAATTTAAGGAAACATTAAGCCTTGATGTAAGAAAGAAAAGCAAAGAAAAATATATTGAATTGTCAGTACTAAAAACGATTGTTGCATTTTTAAATACAGAAGGTGGAGTTCTCTTGGTTGGCGTTACAGATAAAGGTAATATTCAAGGGCTAGATATTGAAATCAATAAGTTTTATAAAGGCAATAAAGATAAATTTTTTCTTCATGTTAAAAACTTGATCAAAAAAAGGATTGGCGAAGAGTTTTATCCGTTTATTGAGTATGAATTAATAAAAGTTAAACAGAAAGATATCCTTGTCGTTAGCTGCAAAGGATCAAACTCACCCTGTTATCTAGATAATGCGGAATTTTACGTGAGAACTAACCCTGCTACTGACAAGCTTGATGGCCCTAAGCTCGTTGAGTATGTAAAGAACCATTTTGGGTAAACTCTCGTTGAAGTATAGAGCCATCTACGAAATTAAAAAATGAAAGTGAGGAACAACCATGCCCGGTTTTGAAGTATTCGGAGAAGAAGAAAAACAACAGGCCCTGGAGGTGTTTGACACCGGTGTCCTGTTTCGCTATGAATTCGGTGAGCAGCGCAAGGGCGTGTACAAGGTGCGTGAATTTGAGCAGGCCTTTGCCCAGTACACGGGCGCTGCCCATGCCCAGGCCGTGACCTCGGGAACCGCTGCTTTGAAAGTCGCTTTAGCCGCTCTCGGGGTGGGTATCGGCGATGAAGTGATCACTCAGGGTTTTACCTTTGTTGCTACCTGGGAAGCTATTCTCGATATCGGCGCTGTGCCGGTTTTTACAGAAGTGGATCAGACCCTGAACATGGACCCGAATGATCTGGAGCAAAAAATCACCTCGAAAACACGGGCTGTTATCCCGGTACACATGCTCGGTGCTCCGGCCAGGATCGTGGAAATCAAGGCCATTGCAGATAAATACGGCGTTCCGGTTCTGGAAGACACAGCTCAAGCCGCCGGGGCTCGGCTGGGTGGACAGCATCTCGGCACCTTTGGTCATTTCGGCACCTTTTCCTTTGATTCGGTCAAAACCATGACCACTGGTGAAGGCGGGATGGTTATCACCAATAATGAAGAGCTGTGGCGCAATTGTTCCGAGTATCATGATCACGGGCATGACCATGCGGTTAATCCCGGTGGACGGGGTGGGGAGGGGCGCCGCTTTATCGGCTTCAATTACCGGATGATGGAGCTGCAAGGGGCTATCGGACTGGCCCAGTTGGCGAAGTTAGATGCTATGATTGCCTCCCAGCAGAAGAATAAGGCCATCCTCAAAGAAGCTGCCTCTAAGATTGCAGGCGTGAGTTTCCGGGATATTTTGGATGAGCAGGGTGACTCTGCCACCTTTTTTGCTTTTATGTTGCCGGATAAAGAGCAGGCTGCTAAGATCAATCAGGTATTGCGGGATAATCAAGCAGGAGCTATCAATTTTGGAGAAAACAGCTGGCATTTTTATCCTTCCTGGGAACATCTCCTTAAAGGAAAAACCTTAGCCCAAAACGGCTGGCCCTTTAATGCCCACGGCAAGCGCCGCGTTATTTACGATCCTGAGTCCTTACCTGCTTCTGTTGAGTTAATGAGCCGAACCTTGGTGTATCAGGTTCCGGTTAACCTGAGTGATAGGCAGCGGGATACTATGCTGGCAGCACTTGGTAAGGCTGCTGGGTTGTAGCTGAGTGGACTCGTTGAGCTCATTTTCAATTATATATAACTCATAATAGCGCCCTTAAAATAATATGTTTGGAATAGGTTTGCCAGAAATGATCGTGATTCTGGCTGTAGCATTAATTGTTGTCGGCCCAGATAAACTACCTGAGCTGGCTCGTTCGCTGGCAAAGGGTGTTAATGAGCTCAAAAACACCATGAATCAGGTGAAAGACAGTCTGAACGAAGAAACAAAAGTTGTCAGCTCTGTAAAGCAGGAACTTCAACAGACAGCTGGTCAAATGAAGACGAGAATGCTGGAAGATGTCACAACATCTCCAAATCACTGGAAGCAGGAAGGCGAAAGTACCGCTGACACAGCTTTTACGCAAGAGGATGAGGTGATGGAAGAAGAAGCTCCATATTCCAGGCCAGAGGGAGAAACTCAAGTAGCTCAGGATAAAGTTATTCAGAATGACAGTCCATCAAACCAATCAAACCAATTAGAGGCTGTTGAAAAGACCCTTAAAGATGAAGGTGAATCTGTTGAACTTGATGTTGAGCTTGAGAGGAAGGGGCAGAATACAGAAGAAAAGGATTCATCTGCATCCGGCCCTGGTTCTGTTGCATGAATACCGATTTTATCAACAGTTCATTTTTTCAGCGTTTTCGTCCTCACCATCAGGAGCTGAGAAAAAGGGTTATCAAGGGATTTGCGGCCATTGCACTCAGCACAGCACTTGCTTACCTCTTTATTGATTCTCTGGCTCTTCTCTGCACTCGCCCGCTCTTTGAGGCAGCTCCAACTCTGGAGAGATTGGTGTATACCAAGCTGACGGATGCTTTTGTCTCCTATATTAAACTTGCCTTGCTCACAGGGATTATAGTGAGCTTTCCTTACCTGCTCTATCAGGCATGGATGTTTGTTGCTCCGGGCCTATTAAAAGAGGAGCGTATTATCGCCCGCAGGATTATTTTTTGGTCAACAGGTCTGTTTATAGGTGGGGCTTTGTTTGCCTTTTTTATTGTCCTTCCTAAAGTGCTCACTTTTTTTATGAGCTATGGAGGAGAGAATCTCATCCCTTTGCCGAAGCTGAGCCTTTATCTGACCTTTGTGGCCCGTATGGTCCTTGCCTTTGCCATATCTTTTGAAATTCCCTTTCTTATGGTGATGACGATCTGGTCAGGACTTGTTAGTCGTGATTATTTCAAAACACAGCGCAAGTATTTTTACATAGCTATTGTTGTGCTTGCTTTTCTCCTCACAGCTGGTGAAGTGACAGCAACTGTTCTGCTTGCCTTTCCTTTGTTTATCCTTTATGAAGCCGGGATTTTTGCTGGGCGGATTTTTGTCAAAGATCAGAGCGTGGGGTGAAAATTATCTGGGCGTGGTTTCTTACAAACATTTTCAGCAATTCCCGGACACGACAACGATATACGCCTGTTGAGCATTTTTGCTCTCTCTGGAGAGACTCAGGCGTTCTTCCCTATAGCAATGTGACTATTTTCCTGGCCGTCCAGCTAACTTTCTCTTCA
>NZ_JALAAI010000150.1:0-8401 GCF_052785085.1 Candidatus Electrothrix sp. | reverse complement strand
AACTCGTTCACCCTACTTGTCTAATATTGATATAAAGTTTGATTTTTTCATCTCACCAAACAAATAGACAATCGTCAAGTCGAAAATAGCTGGAAAAAAAATTTCGGTAATTAAGTTATCCCGCTTGAATGTTTAGGTGTTTTTTTACGAGCTGAATTGCTGATAAAGGGTTAACTGATCACCATCCAATTTATAATGACAGTCGTCATCAAAACAAAATTGCATGATTGTCTGATTCAGATAATTGTTGCGGCTGGCCACTGCCTTTATCAATGAATTGAATTTATTAAGATTACGTAGGCAAAACGATGGCGGACTGCCTGTTGGAAGAACAAGAGGAATGAGATGTTTCTTCAAAGACTTAGATAAAAAACGCTCATTCAATCGGAAATCACTTTCAGGTCGTGTTGTCAATTTCCACTGAAGAAGATGATTCAAGATATCAGAAATATTCTGGAATTTCTCATTCCTTTCCTTGTCAGGATAGTCTTTTTTGTAATTTCCTGAAGCAAAAGTTTGAAAGGTAACAAGGCTACCATACAAAAGAAATTCAAAAATCGTCAAATCAGCAAGTTGCGCTTTTAGCTCTTTAATAATCTCATCGTGCTGAATAAGCTTCCCACAAAGAGTATCGCAAACTTTCAAAAAAGTTTTGACATCATCTGATGAATTTGCAGATAATTTAAAAATTTCAAGCCATTGCGGTGATTCTTCTTTAAGAAACACCTGAGAGTAACGTACAGCACGTTTAAGTAGTTCTGGAGACAATCGAATTATTCGATTCAGGGAAGGAATATCCGACAAACCAAAATGAATTGCGCGACCAAGTGATAGTGCTACCGTATTTGACCCAAAGCATTTTTTCGGGACGGTCAGCCAAAAATTACAACTCCATAGTGCTGTAGAACGGTCGAGAGACGTTAACCCTTTGATAAATGGCTTTCCATCCAGATATTGATGAGCGCATTCCTTAGCTGCTGCGGCTTCAGAACTGCCATTTTGCACCATTTTACTATACTGATTCTCATAAAGTATTTGGCAGCTCGCTACTTGATTATTCACACTCAATAAGGCACCTCAAAAGTTTGATATTGTATCGGTTATATGACTTGACAAAAACTGCCCATCATACCCTTTCCCAGGAAAACGACGCAATATTCTTCTTTGTACTACTGAAGAGAATACCAACCAAATATACTGTCCCCTGGCCCGCATACTTCTGCGCATACTTTCGTTCTTTAATCTGCTCAAGCGGATCAGCATTGCCGTCAACTTTAAACTCGACAAGATAGATGTTATCACCCAGAAAAAGCGTTAAGTCAATACGCCCGATATTGGTCACATCTTCTGCAATGATGCGGATACCCAAGCTTGCGAGATAGGCATAAATCACACTGGCATAGTAGCCCTCATACTCGGCAAGGGTGTTTTTGACATAATTATTATAGGGAATCGAGGCGAACAGGGAAACAAGCACATCTTTCAATGCTTCGACATCCCCGGATTTTAAAGCGGAAAACAGGCCGGTCTTGGTGGGCGTGTATGTTGTCGCATCCGTCAGAAAGCGGATAAGCGCGTCATTAAAGGAAAGAGCGACCTCTCTGTTCGGGTAGTGCAGGGTATATTCAAACCCTCCGAACTCCAATTCATGAACCTCTTTGATCGTCAGGTAACCGGCCTGAAACAGGACAGGTTCCAGCCTGATATGGTCGATATCAAAACCGTCGAGCAGAGAGCTGTCAACCCGCAGGTCGGAAAGACGGGGGAGGAAATAATTGTTCTGCCGGATAAGCTTCAGTAAAAAGGTCGGTGTGCCGGTCTCGAACCAATAATTATTAAAGACAAGGCCCTTGTCGATGAAGAGCAGGATATCAAAGGGATTATAGACTTTTTCTCCGAGAAAATTATAGCCGTTGTACCAGTCCCGCACCCGTCCCATATCAGCGTCTCGCAGGAGGTCGGTGAAAACGGTTACCAGATCATCCTGGGTATAGCCGCAGATAGTGGCGTAACGGCTGTCAAGGGAGATATCCGAAAGGTTGTTCAGGCCGCTGAACACAGAAACCTTGGCAAATTTACTGACGCCGGTAAAAAAGGCGAACTTGATATACTCGTCGCAGTCCTTAATGGTTGCGTACAGGTCTTTGAGTATTTCCCTTGCCTCTTGAGCGACCTCCAGCTGATCCAAATTATCAAGTATCAGCTTGTCGTACTCATCCACCAGGATAACGACTTTTTGCTGATATTTCTCAAATGACTTCCTGATCAACTCCCGTAAGCACCCGCCTGTATCTTCTTCGTGCAGGCAGTCAATGTTCAGCCGCTCTTGGTTATCCTTGAGGATATTCCTGATATCCTGCTGCATGGCAGCAACATTGCGGGCCACTCCGGCAAAACTGATTTTGACGACCGGATAGGTTATCTGCCAATCCCAGATGTCATAGATATACAGGCCGTGAAACAGCTCTTTCCGGCCCTCGAACACAGCCTGTAAGGTGGAGAGAAAAAGGCTCTTGCCGAAGCGGCGTGGTCTGGAGAGAAAATAGTAGTTACCGTTGTTGATCAGCTCAAAGGCAATTTTTGTTTTATCGACGTAGTGGTATTCTTCTTCACGGATTTTGGTGAAGGTTTGAATACCTATGGGTAGCTTTTGCATGATCTTATCGCACCGACTTAGCAGGTTAGACACGATATTCGCCACGAAAAAGACTTCCGTGACTCACTCACAGGAACAGCCTTTGGCGTGTATCTGTTGCGGATATCCTCGACGCGTTTGCGGTTGACGCCGAGGTCAGAATACCCGACCCGTGAAGCGGAGCGTACATGAATAATGCTTGCCTGATCATCAAAATAGAACTCCACATCATCCACAAAGCGAAACAGCCCGGAGCGAAATTCGGCATGAATATAGCGTTCATCTGCCGTAATAATTTTTGTGCGTTTCATGGATTGGATGGTATCGAGGAGACGTTGTCGTGCCTCGGCGAATGGTTCGGAGTACGTCAGTGGCGCAATGGCATGGTCTTTATCTTCCCCGGTCAGTGATGATACGCAGTTCGGCGATGTTGGGCAGGGAGTCAATCGATTGCCTGTGACGCCCAGATTATCCGGCATGTTTCCGCCACAACTGCTCACCAAGAAAAACAGAGTTAACAGCATTGGTGATCGTGTGATCGCGTTCATATTCTCCTCATTACGGTCTATGATTACTGTGATGACGCCCAATATTACAATTTTCCCCAAATTTTTTCTTTGCGTTACTTTTGGCTATTGTGATGTTTCTGGTATTATGCCTAGCTCTTTTGCTTTTTGATATTCGATAACCTCATACAAATTATCCACTGCCTCACTAATAATTTCTATTAGGTTCTCATCCAATTCAAAGCCTAATTCAATCAAGGAAGTTTCGATCAAATCTCTCTGGTCCCTATCAAAGTTCAGGAGGTGTTGTGAAACAACATCAGAGGTTTCTACCGAAAATTGATTTACAATATCCTGGCGAATTAATGTTTGGGCTTCCATTAATTTCTCCGTCTCTTCTGAGGGCGATGACATAAAAATAGAACTTAACCATGATTTTGATAAAACGAGTAATTCAATCAGGCCAGCTCCAATCAAACCTTGTAGAATTGCATGAAAATAATTGATAACTTGTTTTTCATTCGGGTTCCCTAGCTCACTGATCGACCTAGCAAGTCTATCTATTTCTTTCTGCAAGTCAGCCTCAGATAAAACAGGATTTATTTTTGATTTATCTATCAGTTCTTTTGATACTTTTTTGGCTAATTGTGGCTTAACTCCCAACTTGATTAAATGTTCATGTATCGTTGAATAATTACTCAAGGCTTTCTCCTGAAACATAACAGTATTGAATTGTTCCCATATTATCAGATACTAGCACATACTTTATGGACAGCACAATAAAAAGGCAAAAAAAATCCCGGTCCAAACAATGCTGGAAACCGGGATCATCAAGCAAAAGAGCTAGAATCACCCTACTCTTTCTTCTCCTCTTTCCAATCAGGACGCAAATGCAACTCAGTAAGCTGCTTCCTGGCAACAGAAGCCGGAGCCTCGGTAAGCGGACAGGTGGCCTTCTGGGTCTTAGGAAAGGCAATCACGCCCTGGATGGATCACAGTATCACAACAAGCAATATCAGGAAAATAGTAACTTCTCAATAACTGGTGGTGTTCTATAATTTCAATAGGTTACATGTCATATTTTTCAGGAGATTTTATACAGTGCCGTTAGGCTTGAATCGCTAAACTATTGATAATAAAGATATTATTGTTTCGGCACGAATTATGCTTATGCATCTTTCTGGTTACTATAACATCCTGATTTTATTTATTACCACCACTTATTGAGAAGTTACGGAAAATAATCTTATCTATTCAATACCACCTGTAAACAAGTGCTTATTTGTTAACGAGCGAAATTGAACAAGTTCCATCATTCATATAAATATTCATCGGATTATTAGCATCGTACTCTAAAGTCACAGAGCCATCTTTCGCAAGCTGTTTTGAATATTGTTTCATCAACTTTCTATAATAAGAAGCTACTGCTTTTCGTTGTTCCTCAGAATATTTACACTCAAATTGCATATTACCTATAAATTCTTCAGCATACACACATCTGTCGTCAATAATACCTTTTATACGTATGTAAATAAAACTATTAATAACAGCGTCTCTATCAATAAAAATATTAATAAAAGGGTCTCTAATTTTCTTGTCGTAAACTTCACATGATTCAAGTTTGTTTGCAATATCCGTCCTGTCTTCTATAAATTGTTTAACTTGAGCTTTCCATAACGATTTATCTGTATCCTGAGCATATCCTTTTGTGGTTAAAGAGGTAACAAATAGAAAACAGGTAAAGGTTACCATCCAAAAAATCTTCATTATCTTCTCCTGTAGTTGTCAAGCAATAATACAAATTACGAGCAGGTAAATCAACAACTTGCGTAACCCAGCAAAAAATGGTTGAATATTTACCACTACGGAATTCAACAAGTAATCTCTCCCGACCCCGGCAAGGACACCGGAATCGGGAGGCACAAAGACAGGTTGTGCAGCTTAATCTTCTTTCCAATCCGGTCGAAGATGCAGCTCTGTGAGTTGCTTCCTGGCAACCGAAGCCGGGGCCTCGGTAAGCGGACAGGTAGCCTTCTGGGTTTTAGGAAAGGCAATCACGTCCCGAATAGAATCAGAACCGGTCAGGATCATCAACAGGCGATCCACGCCAAAGGCAATACCGCCGTGGGGCGGTGCCCCGAACTCCAGAGCGTTGAGCAGGAAGCCGAATTTATCCTCAGCCTCTTCCTTATCAATACCCAGCACCTTGAGCACTCTTGCCTGGACATCCGGCTGATGGATACGGATAGAACCACCGCCGATTTCATTACCGTTCAGAACCAGATCGTAGGCCCGACTCTTGACCTTGACTGGCTCACTTTCCAGCATATCAAGATGCTCTTCAAAAGGCGCAGTAAACGGATGATGGACAGCAGTATGGCGTTTCCGCTCCGTATCGTATTCCACCAGAGGAAAGTCGGTGATCCAGAGAAAATCAAAGGTGTTCTCGTCCAGGAGATTAAGGCGACGGGCCAGCTCCAGGCGCAGTTCCGATAATACCTGATTCACCGTGGTCGTATCATCGGCACCAAAGAGGATCAGATCGCCTGGCTCTGCCTCCAGGTCCTTGCCCATGGCGGCCAGCTCGTCCTTGTTAAAAAATTTGGTAATAGGCGACTGCCACTCGTCTTCTTTGATCTTGATCCAGGCCATGCCCTTGGCTCCAAAGGTACCGGCAAAATCGGTCAGGTCATCCAGATCCTTGCGAGAGAAGGTAGCACAGCCCTTGGCATTGATCGCCTTGACCGCTCCACCCTTGTCAATAATGGAGTTAAAGACTTTAAAACCACAACCACGCAGGGTCTCAGTCAAATCGGTCAGCTCCAGGCCAAAACGGGTATCCGGTCGATCTGTTCCAAAGCGGGCCACAGCTTCGTCGTATTTCATTCGACGAAAAGGTGGTTCCAGATCAATGCCGCGAGCCTCCTTAAACACGGCCTTGACCATACCCTCGCTGATTGCAATGATATCATCTTCACCGACAAAACTGAGCTCCATATCGATCTGAGTGAATTCGGGCTGACGGTCGGCGCGCAGGTCTTCATCGCGGAAGCATTTGACGATCTGGAAATAACGCTCCATACCAGCGATCATCAGCATCTGCTTAAAGAGCTGGGGTGACTGAGGCAGGGCATAAAATTTACCCGCATTCACCCGGCTGGGCACCAGATAATCCCGTGCCCCTTCCGGAGTGGACCGAGTGAGCATAGGGGTTTCCACTTCCAGAAAGTCATTGTCTGTGAGATAATTCCGCACAGCCTGGGCCGCCTTATGACGCATAATCAGATTGTTCGCAATCTCTGGACGACGGAGATCCATGTAGCGGTACTGGAGGCGGATATTGTCCGAGACCTCGCTGTCCTCGTCCAGCGGGAAGGGCGGAGTCCTGCTGGTGTTGAGGATGCGCAGCTCGCTGACCAGCACCTCGATCTCGCCGGTTTGCAGCTTGGGATTGGCCATGTCGCCGGGCCGCTGTTCCACCTTCCCTTTGATCGCCAACACCCACTCAGAGCGTAGCTGGTGCGCCTTGGCATGGACATCAGGATTGATCTCAGGATTAAAAACAACCTGGGTGATGCCGTAGCGGTCGCGCAGGTCGATAAAAATAACCCCGCCGTGGTCACGGCGACGAAGAACCCAGCCCATAAGGACGACTTCCTGATTCAGGTTGTCCAGGCCGAGGGTATTACAGTCATGTGTGCGCCGCAGCGCTCCCATTGATTCCATGTGTTTCTCTTTTTATGCGGAAAGGTTTAAAACAACGTAGAGGATGATCATTTCGTTCTATCTTTAGGGCTTCTTCTCTTCAAACAAGAAGAATATGCACCCTATTCATCCTCATTTTCTGGTTTCTGTTGAGTCTCCAAGGAATCTCCGATAACTTTTTGAATCTCCTCCAGAAAAAGATTAGCTCTGCTTTTCATGAATGATTCAAATTGTGCCGGAGCGAATTGTTCTATAAAGTGTTCTTTGTTTTCATCATCTAAATTCTTCGAATTACTGTGTGGAATAAAACATGCCTGAAGACGAGCAGCAGCTCCAACAATAGTTCCACTATCTTTTGCTTGGTTGATAATATCTTTAAAATATTCTCTGGGAGAAGTATCAAGAAGTTTACGATTACTCTTTTTTGAAATCACAATTCTGTTTACGATTGATTCGCACAATTTTATGTTCAACCCTTCTCTATTACAATATGCTTTCGGGAAAATATGATGTTCCTCAAGATCTTCATCAGCTAAAGACTCTCCATTATATAAGTCCTCGCTGACCGCAGCGAAAAGTATGCACTGTAATGCTTTAAAACGACTGTCAGATCCTCGGTTTAATCCAACTATAATATCTGTTGTTAGATATACAGTAGGAATAATTTCTCTATCAGTATTTCCCGCTGCGAGGTCGCGAAGCAGTTTAAAGTAACGACTGATTCTATAATTAGATGCTTGAGTGGCTCCTGACTGAAGCAGATTGCTGAAAAACCATCGTTTCAGCAAAAGATGGTCTGGCGGCAACATTGGACGGGCACACCAGTGAGCAGCTATAGCGACTAATAGAGCATGATTGGTCAGTGTTTTTGGGCGGGCACCCATTTTTTTTACCCAATCAAAGGCACGAACAAGTGATGTTACCGCTTCATCCCAATTTTTCTCTATATAATCTGGAGAAAGCTGCAATTGTGTACCTCGGTTTACTTCCAATGCACTGTTGTTTTCTTCAGCATTTCTAAGGACTATAACCTGTAAAACTCTCTCGCCATCTACATTAAATTCAGACAAGACTGAATAAGATTTTTTTGCTTCTTCCCATTTTGATTTAAGATCTGGCTTAGGAAAAAATCTGGCAACAGCTAAATCAAAAGTAGTCAATCTGGTCCCGGTTGAGTTGATAGTCTCGAAAATTCGACAGATGGATTTTAGTCCAGCATCAGATTCTAACTCTACAATAGGTATTTGATAATTTCTTATCACTTCAAATACATCTTTTATTTCTGCGGCAGCATCGCACTGCGAATTCATATCTTCTTCCAAATCAGGAAAATCTCCAGACTCTCTAATATAACTATATACATACCTTTCTGTGTTTTTACTGTCAGACAGCGCAATATCTGCTCTAAGCAATCTTCCTTTATCAAGTGGGTGCGATTAAAAGTGCGGTTTTCACCTTTCCGCAGTTGTTTATGCAGCCTTGCAGATACTGTCCCAATACCTGTCCCAGTATCCGTCTGCACGATCAACTCTCAGGGAAAGCATGATCCGGGCAT
>NZ_JALAAI010000149.1:0-8438 GCF_052785085.1 Candidatus Electrothrix sp. | reverse complement strand
GCTGGGCAATGAAGCAGGAAAGGAAGACCGTGTCTGGCTCTGCGAATGCAAATACACCCGAAAGCCTATGTCCATGGCGCAGGTGGAAAAGCTGGAAGCTGCGGCACAGGTTTTTCAACAGCAGTTGAAGGAAGAAGGACGTTCCGTGCCTGCGGAACTCCGTTTCTGGTTGATCTCTACCGGTGGCTTTACCCAGGAGGTACTGGAGTATGCTGGTAACCGGGAGGATATGTATGCCTCGGATTACGAGGGCATCAACAGCATTTTTCGGAGATTCGGGAGTAATTACTCCATTCCGCTCTTTACAGGCAGTGATGAATCTCAATGCGGCAAAAGGAGCTAACAATGCCTGAGATCAAAATATGGCCGGTGGAAGAGATGGTCCACGAGGACGAATTCACTGACCGGGTGGAGCTGTTGCGCGAGCTGGATCAATGGGTGGCCGCGATTCAACGCATGGGTTCATCAAGTACGGCTCTGATCGCGCCGCGCAGAATCGGTAAGACGGTACTGCTCGACCGGCTGGTAAACACGGTGTTCTTTAAGCCAGAGTATCAGGTTGCGCCCTTTTACTTCAAGATGACTCGGGAAAAACGAACGCTCAGAAAATTTCTTCTGGAATACGCAACTACTTTTTTCCGGCAGTATCTGGCTTATTGTGAGCAGGATGCGCTTTTGTTTGGGCAGGATATAGCGTTGGAAGACCTTTTGGACTACAAAACAGACCATACGGCTGGCATTATGGCTCAGGAGTATATTCAACGTTTTGTACGGCGCTATAATCGTCACGGGGATGAAGAGGCCCTGATCCACTGGGAGGCGTTTATCCGGGTGCCAGAACGGCTCGGCTCGCATTCCGGCACTAGAGTTGCTGTGATCATTGACGAGTTCCAGGACATGCAGTCCTGTGTCTATGATATGCCCAAGGAACTGATGGATGCCAAAGACCGCTCGGACGGATACGGAGCCATACGGCTCGCCAACACCTTTGATCGACAGGCACAAAGCCGCAAGGCCCCTATGCTGGTGTCCGGGTCTGCTGTGACTATGGTGTTCCGAACAGTCATGGGCGGGCCGTTGGGTGGACGCTTTGACTTTACGTACATGAAACCGCTGTCCGTACCTGACGGGGCCGCACTCCTGCACAGCACACTCAATTACTATGGCGGAGGACGGATGATCAGCCCGGAGCTGGCCCTGTATGCCAGTGCCCAGGTGGCTGGACATCCTTATTATCTCTACTGTCTGGCCACCTCCAAGTGCGAAACCAGAGAATTTCGGAATAAACAGGCTGTTGATCAGGTTATTCGCTATGAGATAGAAAACGGCAAGATCTATGGTTTCTGGCGCACCCACTTTGATAACAACCGGGAGCTGATTAATCAGGATGATGACACAGAGCTGGGCAAAAAAATCATCTACTATTTTACCCGCTATAATAATCAGCCTGTGGACACCAAGGCCATTGCAGACAAGCTCGGAGTGGCGAAAAAGGCAGTGGCAAAAAAGATTGAAAAGCTCTATGCGGCAGACCTGGTTTACCGCTCGGCGGAAAAATTCTACACTTTCAATGATATTTGCCTGATGCGTTTTATCAAGTTTGTGTACGAGCAGGATCTGGAAGGCGTGGACGAGATCGATCTGAGTCAGCAAGGGCTGATTAATACGCTGAAAGGGAAGTTCCTGGAGATGGCTGTCGAGGTCTCCATGCTCAAATTCAACCGTGAGCAGCTGCCCGGAGCTTGGTTCGGTAGAACGGAGGAGGTTCTTGAGGTTCCGCTATTCCAGTACGTCAGGTCGCAGCGGGTCAAGGCATCCGCAAGTCCTGAGTATCAGATTGACGTGCTGGGCAATGAAGCAGGAAAGGAAGACCGTGTCTGGCTCTGCGAATGCAAATACACCCGAAAGCCTATGTCCATGGCGCAGGTGGAAAAGCTGGAAGCTGCGGCACAGGTTTTTCAACAGCAGTTGAAGGAAGAAGGACGTTCCGTGCCTGCGGAACTCCGTTTCTGGTTGATCTCTACCGGTGGCTTTACCCAGGAGGTACTGGAGTATGCTGGTAACCGGGAGGATATGTATGCCTCGGATTATGAGGGCATCAATAATATCTTTCGAAGATTCGGGAGTAATTATTCTATTCCCATGTTCAGGCGGGAAGAATGAGGCACCTAAACAGCTTCCTCCTCTGTTTCAGACCATAATATATTCTTCCTTGATCATAGTATCAATAAAATCAAGGAGAAATTCTCGCTGTTCCGGGGTAGCCCAGTCAATACAGGAACAACGGATATTGCGGGAGCTACGGACAAGAAATTCAATACGGATCTCTGTTTTGTCCAAAAGAATTGAAAAATAAAACGGGCCGCAATCATCGTGTTCAAGTTGAGTCGGTCCCAGTAAATCCTGAGGTAATTCAAGCCAGAACACATCATCCATAGATCCTTGTTTTACAGTTCGCTTGAGATAATTATCCAGATTATCATGCTCAAGAAAAGAAAGCTCATCTATAACAAATTGACGCATATAGTTACTCCTCTGCACTTCATTAATAAGTAAAATCTCATGCAAGTGCTTTTCTTACACAGCGCCTTGCATTATTATAAAAACAACCAATCACCCAGGAGTATCCAGCTGAAAAAACAGATAATCTTACCAGGTATCCCACATAATGAATGAGCTCAGCACGATCAGAACTGCCCACCTGTTATCGTCCACTTCTTAAAAGGTTTCAACACATCAAGCTTGTGATTAACTCTCATAACTATACCACAAAACGGATAACCTCGATAACAATTCTTAATTTTAAAGAGAAATAATCAGCTATCTCAAGGTCTCAACCCAATAATTTTTAAGAGTTATTGGTGAAACCAACAGCTCAGACAAAAAATTAAAGAGGATGAAAAGGTAGAAAAACTCTGCGACAAAAATTATTTCTGTGCAGGAAGTTCAGGTAATCTCACCTGTTGATCAGGATAAATAAGATCAGGATTGCTAATTTTATTCTTCTTGGCCACATCAGGGTAATTAAAGCCACTGCCGGTGTACTTTTCAGAAATCTTCCAGAGTGTATCCCCTTTATTGACCGTATGAAGGGAATGATCTGATGATTTTTTCGGTAGTTGATTCGATTCTTTTTTCTCTTCAGTGAGTCGGGTTATTGCTTCATATTTTCGTTTTTTCTCAGGATCTTGAGAAGAGCGGGTCTCTCGTCCCATTCCCCTCAACAAAGCTGTTGCCCTCCTTTGAGTACTCCTTTGAGTACTCCTTTGAGTACTCCTTTGATCATTCTTTGCAGCCTCCTTATCTTCCTTACTTCTCGTTATCTCATCTCCACTTTCATCCTCTGCATCCTTTTCAGTTATTACGGCGTGCTGCCCCGAATTTTTCACCTCTATCACATCGTTTACATCTCTTACCTCAACATTCATCATCTCAGCTGATGAGGCTGCTGCCAAGTTCTCTGGCACGATATTATCACGCTGTCGAGACACCCGTCCTGCCTGGTCTCCTTGACCTGGCGGTAATGTAGCAGGTGCTGTGGTAAATAATCCCTTTTCATCTCCCTGCACTGGCTCCTGAATCTCCTCCTCTCCCTGTTGAACTATACCGTTGTTTCCAGAGTCATCAGGATCTCTCAACACACCAATATTATAAATATTATTAAGATGTTCAGCAGAATTATTGTTTTCAGATAATTTCTGATTTCCAGACCTGGCTGTTTGATCTACTGTTTCTTTAACAGATCTGTCAGGCTCCTTTTGCTCTACAGCTTTTTGACTGAATTGTCCAAGAGGCTCTTTCCCACTCTCCTTTCCAGTGGATTGCGGAACTGCGAACGCTGATACGGTTTCCTCTTCCTTTCTCTGTTCAGAAAATTGCTCCTGAATAGCAGGAGATAAATCAGATCCTTTCTCCGAATTCCCTGTACGCTCTGCAATGCCAGTTATAGATGTGATGCTTTTTCCTCGGTGCCTGTCCTGATCCTGATCCTGAAAAGCAAAGAACCAGACCTGAAATCCAAAAAAAAGACCAAGCAGAAAAAGAAACACCCACCTTCTCAAACGATGATCTTTTGTGCTCTCAGATTGCAGGGCCTGCGAATCCTCTGCCAAATCATGGGAAACGCCTCGAAACAGGAGATCCCTTTCTTTTTGCCGGACTCTATCAAGTTGCTCCTTAATCTTTCTCGGATCAGGTGAAGACAGAGCAGGAAATTTGACCTGCTGAACAAACTCTGCATGGGGCATATCCAGAAAAGACCCACCTTGTTGCACTCTTCTGGAACCACCTTGAGCAAACTCCCTAAACTCAGGGAATAACCCGGTCTCTTCAAGGGTATTCCATGTGTTTGCTTCAGAAGATTCCTTATCAGCCTTCTGATTATCTGCCTTTCGAGCTTGATGGGGCTCAGCAGCAATACATTCATTTTCATTCTCCGGGGCAATTTTTTCAATCTCAATCTGTTCCCTTTGAACACTTTGCTTTGTAATTTCAGCAATATCCTCAACACCCTCAGTATCTTCAGCATCTCTATCCAGCTTTTTTTCTCTCCCAACTTCACCTTTCTCTGTTAAGAACGGGGACACGCTTTTTTCAGAGACATCGTTTTCTGCTTTTTGGGGGTGAACTTCTGGAGCCAAAGGAAAGGCAGCTGCCAGGGATGAGAGCAACAAGGCATTTTGTTCTTCTGTCAATATAACCAGAGGTGCTTCATCACTCCGGGTCGCATCATCATAAGCAACAATATTCTTCTGATCATTCTCCTGATCAACCTTATCAGGTGGGGCAGGCACAAAATCTTCAGAAGACGGCAAGATATCTTTCCCTGAAACATAGCCTTCTTCTTCACCTGTCTCTACTGGTTCTGATATAGTGTTAAGGGGCTCGGAGATATCAGAAAACAAGGCACGAGCTGAATGCTTTTCCTCACTCCACTCCTGTTCATCCTGACTAAGCGATCCTGCGTCAATATCAAGATCAATATCCAAATCTTCATCATTATGACCAAGCATGGCAGTCACAATAGAAGAAAAGATATCATCTGCGTCCTCCACAAGACCATCAATCTCTTCTGGCCTATCCGCCCTCTCTTCATTCTCTGAGCGCCCTGCCCCATCAGCCTTCTGGCTCAGCATTGATGCCACCACTGATTGCACCAAACTGTCAGACTCCTCTCTCAGCAGGGCTGAAGCACCCCGTTCCAGACTCTCATCAATAAAAGGGGCTTTTGTATCTTTTGGGGACCATGATTCGTTAACCTCCTCAGCCGGAAGCAGCTTTCCTGCCTCTCGCGGTTCGAGAAAATCATCAGCAAGTAAACTGTCGTTGTTCTCAGCAGGATCTTCTACACTCTGCTCATCAGATTGAACAGGTAATAATTCATCGGAAAAAAAGAACAGCTCACTCGCCTGTTCATCATTGAAATTAAAATAAACCGTCAAGGCCAACATATTCAGAATAAGACCCACCTGCCCGTCCACAGGATAACAGCCATAAACAGAAGACTGGGGAACAGCAAAGGGGAGCATGCGCTGCTCTCCCACACTCAGCATCCGTGTACCAAGAATCTTTTCAACCAGGACCAAGGCCCGCAGCACACCGTTACAGACCAGTAAAAGTTGCCAACCTGAGGTGGGCTGGGAATCCCGGCCAAAACATCGGGCCGGATCAAGCACTGGCAGCAATTCGTCTTTGTACAGGGTCATGCCCAGAACAAGTCCTCTGGTTCCTGCAAGACGCTGACAATGGGTGAAAGGGAGAGTATCTCTAACCTCAGCATCAGGCAGAGCATGGGTCATATTGCAAAGGGAAAATTCCAGTATTTCAAATTGTTGCTTCCTAAAGGCTGCTTCAAGACCTTTATCTGTATCCACACGCAGAACGTGAGGAGATGCTGTCTGCGAATAAATTTCATCTGGTGAAAACGCCAGGAGTTCTCTGAAATCAAGTACAGAAATAATCTTTCGTTCATAAAGAAATGCGTGTTGCCGCCAGGCAGATCGGATCAATACAGGGAGTAAGGCAAAGGAACCAGCATCAGCAGATACTCCTCCCTGGTCATCGTCAACAACAAAGGCAAACCCCTGCCCTTCAACCGTACCGATAAGCCATTTTCCCTCTTCATCTCCTTGCTCTGGCGGGAGTTGCAAATATCTCCTGAGATCAAGAATAATAAGAACCTGATGACGATACAGGCTTACTCCCTGTACAAAGTCCGGGACAAGGGGAAGCGTAGTTAATGGTCCAGGAGAACTGGCCTTATCTGGAGAAAAATACTCTGCTGAGGCAAGAAAGGATTTTCTTTTGCAGGTAAATACCCTGAGGGTATCAAGCGAGGGTGCTTTTTTTTCTTGATTTTTTTCTTGAAGGACATCTTGCTGAAAAGAATGATGCAAGGGTGGAACTGGGGGGGAATAATCGGCAGCAGCAACCTGGTGTTGGACGGTCAGGATATTAATCAGCGGAAGAAGTTTTCCTTCAAGCTCAACACAGCTGCTAATGAAAGGCGTTTGCAGATACGCAGGCAGGGGAAGGATTTCTGAAGAATGAACCTCCACCTCACCCACTTCCTGTTCCACAACAAAACTAACCGAAAGATCATGGCCAGCTGGAACCAACACAGGACATCTTCTGGCTCTGCGGGCAGGAGTAAGCCCAAGACAATAAGAGAGGTCTGCCAGACTGACCGGATGGGCACCCATCATGGCGATAGCAGTCACAGCCCCGTCCTTGCTGGTCAGCCAGTGGATGTTCTGCTCGTCATGAGAAAGAATATCCTCTTTCCAGACACCGCAACGAAACTCGGCAAGGTCAAGCAGCAGAAGCTCTCTCATAATACCTCTATCTATCTATCCCGACCCGCTGAAACAGCAACAAAAAAACGAGTGCAGGTTTATAGAAGTCACATGGAACTACAGGCAATGATGGTTCGTTTTCACTCTATCTTTGGAAATAACCAGGAGCAGATCTGTCGCTGCCACCAAATAATCAGGGTCAGGATTTGGCAGAAAGGCCCCTCCCCTGGCCTTTTGGATGCCAAACACCGTGACATTCTGTTCTTCCTTCATGCGGACAAAGATATCCAAAAAGTTTTGCTCCACCATTTCTGCAGGAACAGGCATGGAATAGAGTTCATTACCATAACGATTACTCAATAATTCCGTAACAATCCTACTAATCCCGTGATCTGAGGCAGCACTGGCTATCAAATGGCTGCTTAATTCACTGCCAATGATAATTTCATCGGCATTGGCACGAATACAATGGGGCTCATGCCGTTTATCCACCAGCTCAACCACAGAGTAGACATCCGGATTCATACTTTCAATAGTGAGGGTGGTAAGCACCACTTTGGCATCACGGGCTGTAGACTCTGCTTCATCATCACCCAGCACGATGATGGTCCGTGCTTTTTTGAGATTGGCCTTTTCCAGGGTTTCCTCACAAACCACTCCACGAATAAAAAGCAGGTCAGGATCATCAACCGGTATTTCTTCAATATCAGCAACCAGGACAATGGGTGTTTCTTGGGTTTGAGTATCAGCCCGCAATTCCTTCAGGATTGCCTTTGCCCGGTGATTCCACTCGCAGATGATAATATGATCTTTAACTTTGGAAGGGCACATCCCTTTATTCTCCTTCATTTTCCTGCTGATTAACATCGTGGCAAGCCCAGCGCTGAGCATTCCGAGCAACCCTATACCAAAAAGCATTACAAGGACTGCCAGCACTCGTCCTGCCGGGGTTGCCGGAGAAATATCACCGTACCCCACAGTGGTGAGGGTAACTATACTCCACCATACTCCACTGGTAAAAGAAACCTCAGGTTCAAACCAGGCGATTAAAACACTGCTTATCAGAATGATCACCAAGATAACAACAAAGAGATACAGCAGTTTCTCACGCTGAAGAAAAAGATAGAGCCGCTTCAGTCGATTTTTCATCGCGTTTGCTTATCGTTTCTTTTAGTGGCTGATTTCTTTTTCACGGTCTTGTTGACCTTTTTCTTTATTTTTTTCTTATCCCGATCATAAGGACTGTCAACCTCATATAATTTGCCGTTAATAGTCAAATCAAGATCACCATCTTTTTCAAACCGGTAACTGAACGGTACAGAAGCTGGAATACCATAGCGTTCCAAGATATACTTTTTGCCCTGATACTGGATAACAACTTGATTTGGCGAGCTGTACTCTGCTGTAAATGGAAGATCCGGGCCACAAGCAACCAGAGAACATCCTAAAAACACTCCTGCTATTATTCTACTTTTTCCCTTCATTTCGCAAAATTAGTTAGTTACAATAAGATTTCACAGGCCCCTGACAGCCTTTCTGTAAAATGGACATAAGGCGCAATAACCCGACAGCCCTCAGGTTGGAGGCTCTCTCAGGCTCACGTTAATCAGCTTACCGTTACGTTGTATACCCAGAGCTGTTAAC
>NZ_JALAAI010000148.1:0-8549 GCF_052785085.1 Candidatus Electrothrix sp. | reverse complement strand
CGCACTCTCTGGCACTACATTAAGAATCCGAAAATCTGTGATGAGTAATTACAGATATTTGAAAGAGGAGCAAGGCCCCAAAAAGGACTTTTTTTCGTGTTTTGAGCACAAATCCTACGAACTTGGGTTAAGCATATTTAACCCAGAGGCATCCCAAAGCGGCTTGTCAAGGAACTCTGCCAACACAGCAGCATCCTGCAGGCAAACAGAGACAGCATTGCAAGACGAAACTCCATACGGCCATGATCAATACTGACCAATTTATGGCTCAGGATATTTGATCCACTTTTTTTAACAAGAGTCCATTTCGTCTGCTGGGCTATAGGGTCATCAAGGAAAGATCGTTCGCCGCTGCTCTCCATGATCTTTGTAGCTCTTGGGTGTATTGACCTTTTTACGTACCATTCCAATAAGTATTTAATCATTGCAAAAAAGGTTGAGGAGGAGATAATTTATTATACAGCTATCTTAAACAGCAGCCCTTTCATTTGCAATGCAAAATCTCTGGGCAATTTCCCATTGACATGCTACCTTATTCAATCTACAAAAAAAGGAGCGTTGTAAACCCATATAATGCTGTATCCTGCGTAAGCACCGCAAACGCGCAAAGAGCACCAAACGTAGAGAGATAATTTTGTATCAACAATCACTGATTGATCCCAAAGATGATATTACCAGTCTTCAAAGTGCATTTTTACGCAGGAAAACTGCGCAAGCACGCAAGACTCTAGGTCAATTCTTTACCGGGTCCGTAGTATCTGACTACATGGCTTCTTTGATCAACAAGCCTGATACTGAAATTGTTCGTCTTTTGGATGCTGGCGCAGGAACCGGCATTCTGACTGCGTCTACTGCGTTGCGCTGTTTAGAGCTTGGCTGCACAACAGTTCATGCTGTTCTGTATGAACTGGATAGCGAAGCCATACCAAGCCTTGACCAAACGCTCAGGATTGTTCAAAACACTTTCAATCAGCAACATGGAATATTCAGCTTTGACATACGCTGTGAAGATTTCGTGCTTGCAAGACCGGATAAGGATAAACATATTCGGCGATTCGATGTTTCTGTTATCAACCCGCCATACTTCAAGTATAATGTGAAAAATTCACCGTATGCCAAGGCAGCTGCTGACCTCTATCACGGTGATCCGAACATTTACGCATCTTTTATGGCAATTGCCATGGCTTCGATAAAGGACGGTGGACAAATGGTCACCATTACACCCCGTAGCTTCACAAACGGCCTGTATTTTAAAGGGGTTCGTTCATACCTGTTAACCCGATCAGCTTTAGACCTAGTACACATCTTCAAGCACAGGAATAAAGTATTCAAAAATAACGATTCAGCAGTACTTCAAGAAAATATCATTTGCCGATTCATCAAAGGGAAAGAACATAAAACCGTAACTGTCCGTTCAAGCGATTGTGACGCCCGCATTTACAATGCTGAAGAAGAAAAATACCCGCTCGAATTGATCATTGATTCGTCCAATGACCAGCGCATTATCCGTATTCCTGAATCATCCTATGAAGCCAATATCTTACGTCAAGCTGAAGCCTTCCCAACTACCTTTGAAGGTGCTGGTTATTTCATCTCAACCGGTCCAGTGGTTGAACACAGGACACAAGAGTACATCACAGAAGACACAAGTACACCTGATTCTGTGCCGCTGTACCGTCCGCACAATATTACACCATTGACAGTAACATGGACCGGAACCCACAAAAAGGAACTATCTTTCAAGCTGAACATAGGACATGAAAAACATACCATTAAAAATGGTACCTTTGTATTATTGAAACGCTTTTCTTCTAAAGATGAAAAACGTCGTTTGGTCTCAGGGGTATACCTCGAAAGCACCCACAACTGTAAAGTCATCGGCTTTGGCAACAAGACAAACTACATCGGCGTGAAAGGCGAAAAACTCACAAAAGTTGAAGCATACGGCCTTGCAGCTGTGTTTAATTCTTCATTCATAGACAAATATTTCAGATGTATTTCAGGGAATACCCAAGTTAATGCAACTGAAATCAGAGTGATGAGATTCCCAACACGAGAACAGGTGAAACAAATAGGAGAGCAGGCGCAACAACTCAAGACAATTGAAACAAACAAAATTGATTTGCTCGTCAATCCGGTACTTGGAGTTATGCACTCTGATCAACAGGAGTAACACTTGAAATTCAGCAAACAACAACAAGAAAAACATGAGCAGGCAAAAGCATTGCTGACTGCACTGGGATTACCAAAAGCACAATGTAACGACCGTTCAGGATGGGTGTTTTTGGCACTTGCTCATGTAAAACCTTCTGATAGCTGGAAAGACGCAAGTGCGCCGCTCTTACCCACTGTGAACATTATGGAATTCATCCGTAATGAATACGGTATGGACTACAAGCCGAACAGTCGTGAAACGATTCGCCGCCAAACGCTTCACCAATTTGAACAGGCGCGGATAGTTGACCGGAACCGTGACGATCCAACCAGGCCAACCAATAGCAAAGACAATAACTACTCACTGAATCAACCAATTCTTGCTATTTTGGCTGAATATCCTGACGGCGGGTGGCTGACAAAAGTACAGGAGTATAAAGAGGCCGTAACCGAACTGACAGCATTGTATGAACGCACTCTTGAGAAAAACAAAATACCAATCAGCCTGCCCAACGGGGATACGATCAAACTGTCACCCGGCAAACATAACCAACTTCATGCTGACATAGTACATGAATTCTGTTCCCGTTTTGTAGGTGCCAGTGGTCGCCTGTTGTATATCGGAGATACCGCCAGTAGTCGCAATGAAGGCGGAAAGTTACTGTTTATGGAAGCCGAATATCTCGAATCATTGGGTGTTCCACCCATGTCACATGATAAACTGCCTGATGTGATTGTGTATGATAAAGACCGCGAATGGCTGTTTTTAATCGAAGCGGTTACAAGTCACGGCCCTGTTTCGCCTAAGCGGTGGATTGAACTCGAAGAAGCCTTCAAAGATTGCAAGGTTAGTCGTGTTTACGTTACAGCCTTTCCAGGCCGTGCCGAATTCAGAAAAAATGCGGCTGACATTGCATGGGAAACTGAAGTCTGGATTGCAGATAATCCAGACCACATGATTCATTTTAACGGTGACCGTTTTCTGGGACCATACCAAAAAAAGAACTAACAGAAAGGATACCCGTGCGAATCACTCTAGTGCGACATGGACAGCCCGACTTTAACTGGCAAAAAAAGGTACGAGGCTCTGATTTCAGGAAAATAGAACGTGCCTATGACGCCGCAGATATTATTGATACCCCGCCTGAATCCTCACGGCGTCTCGTGTACTCCCACCGGGTTATTGTCAGCAGCACCCTGCCCCGTTCCATCCAATCAGCACACGCACTTGGTGTCCGAACAATACACCTCTCATCGCCACTCTTTCGTGAGATAAAATTACCCTACTTTGACCGTATAACAATCCGGTTACCACTCAGGTTATGGGTGCCAATACTTAGAACACTCTGGTTGCTCGGATATTCAAACCATACAGAATCATTACCAACAGCACGAGCACGCACCCAGGCAGC
This sequence comes from Candidatus Electrothrix sp., assembly GCF_052785085.1. Lineage (NCBI taxonomy): Bacteria > Pseudomonadati > Thermodesulfobacteriota > Desulfobulbia > Desulfobulbales > Desulfobulbaceae > Candidatus Electrothrix > Candidatus Electrothrix sp. Next base: position 4,983 of record NZ_JALAAI010000148.1, on the reverse strand, counting down.
AGCAAACCAGCTCATTACCCTGGCAAGAGAACATAAGAGTGTTCTCTTGGTCGGACACGGTACACTCAACCATTACATAGCCAAGGAACTCTTGGCAGCAAATTGGACTGGTCCCAGAAGCCCAGGGAGGAAATATTGGGCATTCGGTACCTATGTGGACAACCGTATCATGACAAAGTTGTCTCCTTTAGAAAGAGGATTACCTCGAAAAGCGCAACAGGCAGCCATTGCCCTTGTCAGCAAGAAATCACACGAGAAAAAATGACCCGGTAAAAACACGCTACAAAAGCTCTTCTCTTCCCAAAAAAGTTTCTTGCTAAGGCAAGATATCACCAGCCTGTCAATCCCGCTCTTTATAATGTACACACCTCTACATTTCTATACACTTCACGTCTTTTACTGTCAGCAACAAGACAAAAACGTCACACTCCCTTAACAAAAGTATATCAAATATACATTATGTTGCTTTGGTAAGAGATCGTATCTTATGCAAGAAAGTTGTAACGCACATTTCTGGCACAGGTGTTGCAAAATTAAATCAAACAAGTCATTCACAAGGAGCCATAAGCCATGAGCAAAAATCATCCTGATTATATATCCACCACCAACGCCTGCAAGCTATGTAAACCCTTGGGTGCCTGCCTGGCCTTTAAGGGGATTGAAGGCACTGTTCCCTATCTGCACGGTTCCCAGGGCTGCGCCACCTATATGCGCCGCTACATCATCAGTCATTATAATGAACCGATTGATATTGCCTCCTCCTCCTTATCCGAGAAAAACGCCATCTACGGCGGAGGACCGAACCTGAAAATGGGCCTGACCAATGTAGCGGAAAAATATCAGCCTGCAATGATCGGCATCGCCACCACCTGCCTGACCGAAACCATTGGCGATGACGTCCCAATGTATCTTAAAGAATATAAAAAAGATACAGAAGGTTCAGAAGGATTACCCGAATTCATTGACGTGTCAACGCCCAGCTATTCTGGTACCCATATGGAGGGTTTTCACGGAGCTATCCATGCTGTGGTCAAACAACGTGCCAAGGGCGGTCCAAAAAACGAAACTGTCAACCTGCTGCCCGGCTTTGTTTCTTCTGCAGATTATCGGCTCCTGAAAGAGATCATGGCGGACTTTGGGCTGGACTGCACCATGCTGCCGGATCTTTCTGAAACCATGGATCGCCCTGCCCTGTTGGAATATGAAAAGGTGGCCAAAGGAGGCACCCCGCTTGCAGCCATTGAAGCAATGGGATGTAGTCGAGCCACCATAGAGTTTGGTCGAACCCTGAGCAATGAAAAAAGCAGCAGCCTGACTCTTAAGAAAAAATTCAACACTACCCACCATCGCCTGGGCATACCCATTGGCATTGAAGAAACAGATCGTTTCTTTGCCCTGCTTTCTTCCCTGAGCGGTCGCCCGGTCCCGGAAAAATACGCCAAGGAGCGCGGTCGTCTGGTAGATGCCTATGTGGACGGCCATAAATATGTCTTTGGTAAAAAGGCCATAATCTATGGCGAGGAAGATCTGGTGGTGGGCATGACCGCCTTTCTGGCTGAGATCGGCATCTTTCCGGTGATCTGTGCCTCCGGCGGCACATCAGGCAGATTAGCTGAGGCCATTGCTAAGGTCACGGGTGAGATCCTGGCAGAACAGCCGGACATCCATGAAGGGGTGGACTTTTTTGATATTGCTGAAATGGTAGAGGATTTAGATCCTGATCTGTTGGTCGGGCATTCCAAGGGTTACCCCCTTGCCCGAAAGTTGAACATTCCTTTGATTCGGGTAGGGTTTCCTATCCATGATCGGGTAGGGGGGCAGCGGGTTCTGCATCTTGGCTACAGCGGGGCCCAGCAGCTTTTTGATATGGTGGCTAATGCCATGATTTCTAAAAAACAGACTGATTCTACAGTGGGTTATTCCTACATGTAACAGAACAGAGCAGGGGGCGGTTGTTCTCCCCGCCGTCTTCTGCTTTTTCTCCTGAGCCTGTTACTGCTTGTCTTCGTCCATATATTCAGCAAGCTCCTTGTAGTACTCAATCGTTTTAAGCTCATCAACCTGTATCTTTTCACCTTCCTCCAACAATTCGACAATAGCTCTATTTGTTATAGCAGGCGCATACGCCGGGTCAACCTCCAGTGCCTGATCAAAAAAAGACAAAGCTTTTTCTTTTTGCCCTAAGAAGGCATAGCATAGAGCAAGGTTTCCATAGGTCTGCGCATTGTTTTTGTTCAGACGTAACACCTTGTTAAATCCAATAATTGCCTTTTCATACTCACGGTTTTGCAAGAGCGCAAAGGCGCTGTTAAAAGCATCGTTGGACTCCATATATTTATCTAAAGACAAACCATCATTTTTAAGGATACTTTCAGCTATCTCCTTTAGGAATACTTTTGCAGATTGAACAAAATCTTCCTCTGGGTCACCAAATTCAACAACTTTCTGCAAAGACTTGATTGTTTCAGCAGTGTCCAAGAGATGCTTGTAAGAAGTCCCTCGATTAAACCAGGCTTCAGTAAAATAGGGAAATATTTCTAAACATCTATCAAAATAACCTATGGAATCGCTATAGTTCCCTTTCATAGCCTGCAAAGTGCCCATACCATATTGGACGACAAACAGATCAGGGTGCTCTTTAATAAGCTTGTTCAGTATAGCCTCACCTTCAGCAAATACCCCCTTCTCTGCACAGACCAAAGCCTTTTCTACCTCATCATCAATCTCCGGATCAATCTTTGCTATGAATTTCTTCTGTTGCGATTTTTTCTTTCTCTCCAGTGAATATTGCTCTGCCTGGGCATAATGAGTGCAGCCCTCACAATCAGCATTGCGAATTTCAGCACAACAGCGTGGGCAGATAAATGTTTTATCTTGGAACTTACACAAACGCTTACCCTTCACCTTCAGACAAAGACTACATTTATTTTTCTTCATATCATTCCATTCTTATTAAGAATAAGTACCCCAAAAAAAATCCCCGGAACCAGTATGAGCAAAAAAGTATAACGTTTTAGAGTAATGCACAAGACAAAATTTTCATTCAATTTCTCACAGGCCTGTTCTATTTCCAGAATATATCCAACAAAATTACTTCTAAAAAGAGAATCCCCCCTCTCTCAAGGGGTGAAAGGATACAAAGACGACACAAAAGATACATCTATTCACTTTTGTCAACAAGCCGACATCCAAATAAACAGTACCTTTTATCATCTTTCAAAAAACGCAATCCAATATACTAATAAGTTTAAATAAAAATAAAAAAAAGACACTGGCACAGCAATTGCTTTTCTACAGACATGTACCATGCAGTCACCTCAGCAATGAAACACTCTTAACAAACATACATTATTTCGAGCACAGAGAATTTTCTTGATAGCTCATATTTTACATAAGGAGCAATAGATGAATACTATCGACTTTAATCGTCATCCATGTTTCAACGCCAAGGTCAAGGGACAGTACGGCAGGGTTCACCTCCCGGTTGCTCCAAAATGTAATATCCAGTGTAACTTCTGTAACCGTAAGTTTGACTGCGTCAATGAGTCACGACCTGGAGTAACCAGTACCATCCTGACCCCAAAGCAGTCCCTTGAGTACATGACCAAGGTGCTGGAAAAAGAACCCCGGATTTCTGTTGCAGGCATCGCAGGTCCTGGTGATCCTTTTGCCAATGCTGAAGAAACCCTGGAGACCATGCGCTTGATTCGAAAGAAATTCCCAGACACTATTCTCTGTCTGGCATCCAACGGCATGAACCTGGCACCCCATGTAGAAGAACTGGCTGAAATCGGAGTGTCCCATGTCACAGTGACTGTCAATGGCGTTGATCCGGCAATAACAGAAAATATTTATTCATGGGTACGTGATGGTAAGGTGCTCTACCGGGGAAGGCAGGGCGCAGAGCTGCTGCTGGCTCGTCAGCTCAGTGCTATTGAAAAATTGAAACAACATGATATCACGGTTAAAATAAACAGCATCCTCATCCCTGGCATCAACAGTCACCATATCATTGATATTGCCAAGGCCATGAAGGAACTGGGGGCAGACCTGTTTAACTGTATGGCTATGCTGCCCAATGCTGATACGGTCTTTGAAAATGTCCCTGAACCTTCCAAAGAGACCATGAAAAGAACCCGCAATGAGGCTGAAAAATACCTGCCCCAGATGCGACACTGCACTCGGTGTCGTGCCGATGCTGTGGGCCTGCTTGATAATGATAAAACCCAGGAAATGCACGGCTGCCTGAGTGCCTGTGCCAAACTGCCCAGACATACAGAAGTAGCGCGTCCCTATGTTGCTGTTACCACCCAGGAAGGGGTCTTGGTCAACCAGCATCTCGGTGAAGCCACTCGTTTTCAGATCTGGGGAAAAAATGAAGAAGAAGGCGGCTACAAGCTCATTGAAGAGCGTCAGGCCCCTCCGGCAGGTGGCGGCACTCAGCGCTGGTTGAATATCAGCAGAATCCTCAATGATTGTCAGGCAATCCTGGTCAGTGACCTGGGCGATGGTCCCAAGGAGGCACTCAAAAAACGAGGACTTAAACCGATTACCATGTCCGGCTTTATTGAAAAAGGACTTGAGGCAGTCTACACAGGCAAGGGCTTGTCTTCCCTGCAGGGGCGGATGCGTAAATGCTCCACTAAGGGAGAATGTTTGGGCACAGGAACCGGTTGCGGTTGAGATTGGCACCGGTAGTACACTTGACAGAGGGTTGAGTTTTTCATCAGGGATTCAACAAGAAATACCCTATCCATTATTTCGGGTGGCGTAGGGGCGAATCTATGTGTTCGCCCTTTTATGCCGGGCAGACACGCAGACCTGCCCCTACAATTCCGCACCTGACTTTTTGAGCTTTCCTTGACGGAAGGCTTTTTTTATTTCATCGTAGAAAACCACCCCCTCTGGGGGTGGTCAGAGTTCAACGGCTCTGCCTGTTGAACAGTCATGTTTTCGCAAAGGGCAGGTTATGTAGATGTCGCA
>NZ_JALAAI010000147.1:0-8598 GCF_052785085.1 Candidatus Electrothrix sp. | reverse complement strand
CGGGATTCGGACAAAAAGTACCAACCTTTGTAAGTTCAGCCATCATTCCCTCCTTTCAGTAGTAACTATCTCATATACTGAAATATAAGCATCCAAAAGGTAAATGGCAACACTCAGCAGGGTGACCACCTAATTTTATATCAAATGCTTTTTTATTGCATTAGCTTCACGGATTCAGGAAAAGGAAAAAACAGGAAAAGATTTCAGTTTGACATTGATACATGTAAAGTTGAGAAAGTCAATAAAAAAGACTCACCTCGGTATTACACTTAACCGGTTTTCAAATCTTTGCAGCGTAGGCAAATCAGGAAAAGCGAAGTAGCTCCCGGCATACCGGTTTCCTTTCACACGAACCCACGCATTCGTAACATACAACTGCATGCATTCGGGAGCAACGAAACCATGCATTTCATCAGCCAAACATATCAGCTTGAATATTCCGATTTCACCTCTTGCGCTGTCTCTTCGGAAGATTTATTCTGAAAGCTGGTGATACCGACAGGCAGCCGGGCAAGGTGTGGCCCCGCATCCAAAATGGTGCATGGAATGCACCTCATAACTATACTGAATTTCCATGTCTACCTCTTTCCAACTCATCTCCCCCTTCACCCCCTCCGGCGATCAACCGGCAGCAATCGACAAAATCGTCCAAGGGCTGAATGACGGGGCGCAGCATCAGGTGCTGCTCGGCGTAACCGGCTCAGGCAAGACCTTTACCATGGCTCAGGTCATTGCCAAGATCAACCGGCCCGCCTTGGTCATGGCCCCGAACAAAACCTTGGCAGCCCAGCTCTTTGCCGAGTTCAAGGATCTCTTTCCCCATAACGCAGTAGAGTATTTCGTCTCCTACTACGATTACTACCAGCCCGAGGCCTATATCCCGGCCTCAGATACCTATATAGAAAAGGACTCGGCCATCAACGATGCCATTGACAAGATGCGCCACTCCGCCACCCGTGCCCTGCTCACTCGCGACGACGTGCTCATCGTGGCCTCGGTCTCCTGTATCTACGGCCTTGGTTCGCCGGACGAGTACAAGAACATGCACCTTTTTCTCCAGCGGGACGAGGATTACCCGATGGAGGAGGTCCAGCGCCAGCTGGTCTTCATGCTCTATGAGCGCAACGAGCTGTCTTTTCACCGGGGCACCTTCCGGGTACGGGGCGATGTGATAGATATCTTCCCTGTCTATGAGGAAGACAAGGCGGTGCGGGTGGAGTTCTTCGGCGATACCATTGACGCGATCTCCATCATTGATCCCCTGCGCGGGGTGGTGTTGGAAGATGTGGACGAGCTGACCCTGTTTCCGTCCAGCCATTTTGTCACGGGACAGGAGAATCTGCAACGGGCCATGCATACCATTAAGGATGAGCTCCGTGAACGTCTGGATGAACTGTATGCGGAAAACCGTCTGGTTGAGGCCCAACGTTTGGAACAACGGACGCAGTTTGATCTGGAGATGATTGCCGAGCTGGGCTATTGCAACGGCATCGAGAACTACAGTCGTCACTTGACCGGCAAGCCGCCCGGTGCGCCGCCGCCCAACTTACTCGACTATTTCCCGGATAACTACATCACGATCATTGATGAATCTCATATCGGGGTGCCCCAGGTCGGCGGGATGTTTAACGGGGATCGAGCCAGGAAGACTACCCTAGTCAACTTCGGCTTCCGCCTGCCCTCGGCCTTGGACAACCGGCCCCTGCGTTTTGATGAGTTTGAGCAGCGGGTGCATCAGACCGTGTACGTCTCTGCCACGCCAGGACCCTATGAGATGGAAAAATGTGAGGGCCGGATCGTAGAGCAGCTCATTCGTCCGACAGGCCTGCTTGATCCCCGGATTGAGGTGCGGCCAGCAGGTACCCAAGTGGATGATCTGCTGGAGGAGATTAGGCTTTGCACGGAACGGGGCGAGTCAGTCCTTGTCACCACCCTGACCAAGCGCATGGCTGAGGATCTGACAGAGTATTATGGAAATGTCGGCGTTAAAGTGCGTTATCTCCATTCTGATATTAAAACCCTGGAACGAATAGAGCTGATTCGGGATCTGCGCCGGGGTGAATACAACGTGCTGGTGGGCATCAACTTGCTGCGGGAAGGTCTGGATATCCCGGAGGTGGCCTTGGTGGCGATCCTGGATGCGGATAAGGAGGGCTTTCTGCGTTCTGAGCGTTCCCTGGTACAGACCTGTGGCCGGGCGGCCCGTAATGCCCAAGGCACGGTGATTCTCTATGCAGATAAGATCACCAAGTCCATGCAGTACACCATTGACGAGACCAACCGCCGCCGGAAAATCCAGGAGGAATTTAATCAAGAACATGGTATTGTCCCGCAGACAATTATCTCCGAGATTAAGGACTCCATGAGTGCGCATCTCCGGGCTTCAGGTTGGGTTCCCGAAGAAGCCGCTGCCGATGATGCCGGGGTGCTCAAGGCGGCAGAGCCGGAAATGGTGTATCGCTCCACAGCGGATCTGCACAAGGAGATCAAGCAGCTGGAAATTCGGATGCAGGAGGCCGCAGATAACTTGGCCTTTGAAGAGGCCGCAGCTTTGCGGGATCAGATCAAGGAGTTGAAGATGTTGGAGATTGCAATCGGTTGAAAAAGATCAACAAAGGGTGAAGAAATGCCGCAAAGAAGACTGATCAGCTTTGACTGGGCCATGAAAAAGCTCCTGCGGAGCAAGGCCAACTTTGAAATCCTGGAAGGTTTCCTTAGCGAACTTCTCAGAGACAATATCACGATTCTGGAACTGCTCGAAAGCGAGAGCAATAAAGAGGATGCGCACGATAAATTCAACCGGGTTGACCTCAAGGTATTAAATGAGAAGAAGGAAATACTTATCATTGAGGTGCAGTATGAGCGGGAATTCGATTACCTTCAGAGAATTCTGTTCGGCACCTCCAAGGTAATCACAGAGCATCTGCACAAAAAAGAGCCCTATTCCAAGGTAACTAAGGTTATTTCCATCAATATTCTCTATTTTGACCTGGGGCATGGGGCTGACTACGTGTATCACGGCACCACTTCGTTTCGAGGGCTGCATGAGCAGGATCTTCTCCAACTCTCCGATGAGCAGCGGAAGCTGTACGGAAAGGATAAGCTCTATGAAATTTTTCCTGAATATTATTTGATCAAGGTCAATAAGTTTGACGATATCGCCAAAGATACGCTGGACGAGTGGATCTACTTTCTCAAGAATGAAGAGATCAAAAACGACTTCAAGGCCAAAGGAATAAAAAAGGCCAAGCAGGAGCTTGATATCCTCAAACTGTCCGACGAAGAACGCCGGGCTTATGAGCGGTATCAGGATGACCTTCATTATCAGGCGAGTATGGTGGAATCATCCTATACAATCGGCGTGAAAAAAGGCGAAGATAGAAAAGCTCTGCAAATTGCGATGAATCTGATAGAAAAGGGTGTGCTTGATGCGGAGGAGATAGCGGAATTGACTGAGTTGTCGGTTGGGGAGATTGAGGAGTTGAGAAATCAGTAGTCCGGCAAACCGGTCATTCTATCAAATTGAAGATGTTGGAGATTGAACTTGGCTGAATTTTCTGCGGGATCGGATAAAGAGGAGAATGTGCTTCCTTCATGGCTTGAAGAAACACCATCCTCACCTTCTGTAATTTCTCCGCCTGTTACTACACGACCACAGGAACTCCCGTTTTATGAACTGCTCTGGGAAAATTTCGAGAAGTTGTGTCTTCGTCTGGTGAAGTTGGAAGCAGATGTTGAGCATTGTCAGCTTTACGGGGAGCGAGGACAGAATCAGGAAGGGATTGATCTATATGCCCGGAAAAAGGATTCAGAAAAATATCAGGTTTATCAATGCAAACGTGAGAAGGATTTTGGCCCGGCAAAAATAGAAGCTGCGGTGAAAAAGTTCCTTGCCGGAGAATGGGCTGATAAGGCTGAAATGCTCGTGTTATGTACGACAGAGAGCCTTGTATCCAAAAAGCGGGCTGATAAATTAGAAGAGCAGAACGCGCGGTTAAAGGAAAAGGGAATTACTCTCATACCTTGGGATTGCAACACGTTGTCCGCCAAGCTGAAAGAGATTCCTGACCTTGTAGAGGATTTTTTCGAGCAAGTCTGGGCAGAGTCTTTTTGCGGTCAAAGCAGGAGCAGTCATCCTGATAAAGGATATCTTGAAGAGATACGCAACAAATATTGCCAATGGATTCATACCAATTCGGCAATATTTAACATCGCCGGTTTGAGACTGGCCCTGCCGATTGCAAAGGCTTGGGTTGAACTTGATACGATTGACCAGAATGAATCAGACAACAAAACAGACAATATACCAGAAGAAAAAAAGCAGATAGAACAGTACCGCCAATGGTCGAGAAAATCAGAAGGTACACCAAGCAACGCTGTTAAAAAGGCGGAAGCTGTTGTTGCCGGGAACAAGCGAGTCGTCATTACAGGAGGGCCGGGGGCAGGAAAGACCACCCTGTTGAAACGATTGGCGCATACATTTTCCCATGAGGGCAAGCTCATTCTGTGGGTACGGCTTCCAACTCTTGTCAAGCAGATGGAAGGGAAGACCTTTGAAGATGCCTTGATTCGCTCCTCCTTTGACGGCTCAGGTATTTCCGGGAAAGATCAGAAAAGCGTATCCGTTAAACCGGATTATCTCTTTGCTGATGGGCTGGATGAATGCGGTACGTATCGTTCCGAGATAACTGATGCTCTGGTCAAGTGGGGCCACGGACATCAGAATACTGCAATCATTATCACCACTCGTCCGTTCGGACATGATGCCGCCTCCTTTTCATCCTGGAAACACTATTCCATTCTGCCGCTCCCGAAAAAGGATATTGCACAATATGCTGAACAGATTATCGGTGAATGCTTTCAAGGTGACCGGACTCGGATTGATCTTGAGCTGAAGAATTTTAACAATCGGATCACTGTTAACAAAGCTGCCGGTCTTGCTGCCCGGAACCCTCTGCTGCTCGGTTTTCTCATCCAGTTGTCAATCGGCAACATTGCGTTTGGAAGCAAAAGAACCGCCATGTACGAGCAGATCATCAGGTGTATTCTGAAAGATCCTGCTGATAGGTCGATAACCGTTGAGTCTGACGAGTCGTTATTTTTACGGGTGTTTGAGATTATCGGGTGGCTGTTGCAAAATGACCTTTCGCAACCATATTCTGATTTGCTCTCAGCAGCCGGAAATATACTCAAAAATGATCTGGAATGCTCTTTGCTGAAGGCTCAAAGAAGTGTGGAGCAGGCTGTCAAGTTTTGGGCAGAACACCGTCTTGTCGAAAAAATATCCATTGCGGATAATGAATACCTTGTTTTTGCGCATACGACCTTTGGTGAATTTGCCGCAGCAAAGTATGCTTTATCTTTGCAAGAGGTTGAGTTTGTTGCGTGGTTGGAAAAAGTCCGACGGAAGAACAGATGGCGTGAGACGGTTCTGTTGGCAGCAGGATTGAAGGGCGGTGAACGGATTGTTCAACTGTTGACCAGCTTTGATACGCTTGAAGAAAGAACGGCTCAGGATATTCTGCTGGCAGCCGCAGCGATACTGGAAATAGAAGAACCGGCAAGGGAACTGGTTCTGTCTGTTGTGAATGCTTTGCTGCCGAGGTTAACCTCGAATCTTGAAGATGTTGTTTTGGATGTTGGGGAAGCACTGTTTCACCTTGTGCAGTTTGCACCTGATGTTATCGGGGCAGCGGTACAGCCTTTGCTTGAACATCCCCAGGCCTGGACACGAGTCTCGGCATGGAATCTTGCTCTGCATTCGGGCGAAGAATATTTTTCTCTTGCGTTGCTCAAACAAAATTATCAAGATTTGGCCTCGTTAAAGAAGTCGCCAGGTACATTTATAAAAAAAGCAACGATGCTACTCCTTGATGAGCCATATGATCAAAAGATAATTGTTAAAGTGGCAAATGTATTAACTTATATGTCGAGTGGTCGAGGAGTAAGAGGCATAGGTTTTTTGGGAGAGCTGTTGGGTATAGTTAGGGAAAGGAAACTTGAAAAGCATTTTTGTAATGTCAAAACAATATCTAAGCATGTTCGAGCTATTCTTGAAAGGAATGTTCGAACAGCGAGCATACTTTTTGATTTTGATAAACAAAAAAATTGGGTAAGAGCATGGAGTGAGGTGGAGATAACCTTTCTGAGATTTGTCGTTTCATCTTTGTCGAAGAAGAAGAGGGTTTCTGATAAATGTTATGAGGAAATAAAGCGTTCTTTCGACTCTCTCTGTAAGATTAGCAGGGTAATGGAGATAGGGACTTCGCCTTGTGACGCTTTTATGGACCTATCCGATCAGGGGTATTATGAAGAGTTTTGTGTGGTTTTTAGTTGCGTTATCTCTGGACTACAACTCAACCCAGATAAAATTGTCAAAGAGGCTAATGCTGCAATAACGCTGTTGCAAAATGAACAAGAGGTGTCTTACTTTGGACGATTAGCAGATGTTGATATAAGCCCAGATTGGGATAAAGTTAAATTAACAGAGACAGAAAAGGAAAACATTGCAAGAGCATTGGATCATCCTAGTGAAATAGTTGCCAAGACCGCAGCTGACATCATTGCAACCGGAGCAGGAGGCGATGAGACCGCAGAGGAGGTAAAAGAAATTTTGAGGAACGGAAGGGACTCTGCCCTTTACTTTATCAGCCAGATTGCCTCCGATGTATGGGGAGAGCAAGCACCTGGAATCATTTTGCACCGACTGGAAGATGAACTGACAGACGGTTGCCAATATCTTCTCGAAAAACTTCCGCAATTTTCCAATGATCAATACGATACCCGTATTTGCGCAACTTTGCTCAAGGAGTTAATACATCCGAATGTTGAAATCGCTCTCGGAGCGGCCAAAGGATATGCAAATCATCATCCTGCACAAGTACACCTTAGTGAACTGAAAAACGCCCTATCCTACTGGAAAGAAAACGAGGAACCCTATCCTGTCAAAGGCGGTACTGTTCCATCAAGTCCGCGAGAAACATTAGTGCAGATTATTGATCAGCTCAACGGATTCACGCTTGCCGAACTTGCTGAACTCTGCGGTGACCCAAGAACAGACGTAAAAGACGTTGCTCAAGATGCTGTGCTGCGGGTTTGCAACTCCGATGCTTCCGCCCTGAACAAGGTAATTGACCTGATTCAACAGGAACAGGCACCGATAAGCCTCCTTGCAAAACTCACTGAATTACCTCCCAAAGTCCTTCGTAATGCAGAAAAGCAAATAATAGTTCTGCTTGATTCACCCGTCCCCGAACTTCGTACTGAAACCCTCAAAATCCTGCCCGGCGGCTGGCTCGCGGATGAAACAGCGAAAGAGCTGTCGGAAAAATTTCTTGATGACGTGGACGTTCATGTTCGTAATCAGGCCGTTGCTTCGTTACGTGAACTTGAATCATATGAACCGGTATAATAAGCAGGCATGGAGAAAGCAATGGCACAAAGAAAACTGATCAGCTTTGACTGGGCCATGAAAAAGCTCCTGCGGAGCAAGGCCAACTTTGAAATCCTGGAAGGGTTTCTCAGCGAACTTCTGATGGAGGATGTCAGGATACTGGAGCTGCTGGAAAGCGAAAGCAATAAAGAAGATGCCCGTGATAAATTCAACCGGGTTGACCTCAAGGTATTAAATGAGAAGAAGGAAATACTCATCATTGAGGTGCAGTATGAACGGGAGTTCGATTATCTCCAGCGGATTCTGTTCGGCACCTCCAAGGTGATCACGGAGCATCTGCACAAAAAAGAGCCCTATTCCAAGGTAACTAAGGTTGTTTCCATCAATATTCTCTATTTTGATCTGGGGCATGGGGATGACTACGTGTATCACGGCACCACCTCCTTTCGAGGGCTGCATGAGCAGGATCTGCTGCAACTCTCCGACGAGCAGCGGAAGCTGTACGGACGGGATAAGCTCCATGAAATTTTCCCAGAATATTATCTAATCAAGGTCAACAACTTCGACGATATTGCCAAAGACACCCTGGACGAGTGGATCTACTTTCTCAAGAATGAGGAGATCAAGAATGACTTCAAGGCCAAGGGGATAAAAAAGGCCAAGCAGGAGCTGGACATCCTCAAGCTTTCCGACGAAGAACGCCGGGCTTATGAACGATATCAGGATGATTTGCATTATCAGGCCAGTATGGTGGAATCATCCTATACTGTTGGCGTGATGAAGGGTATTGAGCAGGGTATTGAGCAAGGAATAAAAGAGGGTGCTGAACAGGGAGAAAAACAGAAAGCTCTTAAAATTGCGCTGAATCTCATAGAAAAGGGTGTGCTGGATGCAGAGGAGATAGCGGAATTGACCGAGTTGTCGGTTGAAGAGATTGAGGATTTGCGAAGGCAGTAGTCCGGCCAACCGGTCATTCTATTTACTCTACAGTCGTAAGTTCTCTGACAACTTGACGAATTTGTAAAAAAGCATACAGTATAAGCTACAAGATAACTTCTTCAAAAAATAAGAGGAGGCGATTGTATGCTCAACTACTTGTATGATTCATTAACAGGCTTTCGTAACGTATTTTCCCGTGAAAAAACCTGGCTTGTTTTCGTCATGATTGTCCTCGGATTTATCGGCAGCACAGAAATGGTTGGTAT
>NZ_JALAAI010000146.1:0-8775 GCF_052785085.1 Candidatus Electrothrix sp. | reverse complement strand
GTAGGAAGCGCAACGCCTGTCCGTGGAAATATCTCGCTGAGGTTATCACGGCTCGGCGCCAGGGGCTGGATGTGCCTCCTCTGCCTCTTGCTGCGTAAAAAAAATGAGAGGGGTCTGAACGGTTACAAAGCTTGTTGCTGTGCTGGCTTTTCAAGACAAAAAGGTAGTTACGCTGGAAGACGTAACAGGAGAGGGCCATCCCGCAGAGCAAGGTACGCTCATTGGCCGGCACGGGGTTGTTACCAGCATTGAAAAAGACAAGCTCGTCGTGACGGAAACCTATCAAACCCAAAGTGGAAGAACAGTGGTCAAAAGGATCCCCCTGTACATGCATCAACAGGAGTGATATGCTTTTTAGCCCTGTTACAGACCATCCTTTGATCCCAATGCAAAAGTTTATTACCCTCCAAGTTCGTGATAAAAAAAACTCGTTTGACAAAATCGAAGTTTTTGAATAGATATTAGTCTGTTTAAAATACAGTATGAACGTTGGTTGGATGCCTCCAAGGAGTCACCCTGTGCTTTGATATAAAAAGGTACTCGCTATTTTGAGGACATACTACATTCGCCCGACCAAATTTTATATACACATAACCCTACGGAACAACTGACATGAAATACCTTGCTCTCCCTCTGATTGTGATGCTCCTCTTTTTTTCAGGCTGTGACCTTCTGGATGATGACGACGACGATGACTCAAGTGACGGAGGGACAGAATTGGTAGCAGAAAAACCTTCATCTTCATCCACAGTAGTTCTGAATGCTTTTTCTGACTTCACCTGCACCAGCAATTGGAGCAATCGTGATGGAGCATTAGGTTTGACTGCACGAAGCGGCAGCGGTGCCTGCAAGGCTACTTTCCCCGGCGAGTCGGGAACGTATCAGATTACGATTACTGCCCAGATCGAATTTGACGGGAATTCTCACTATGCGCTGTATATTAACAATGCAGGTGCCGCATCAGGGCGTTATCCGCTGGCACCCGGTTGCGGAGGCGACTGTGAGCCAGACGACTGGAGCAGCCAATGCCCTGATCGGAAATACAATATTGATGCGGGAACCCATAATGTTGCCACCGATGATGTTATCAAGTTCTATGGTACGGAAGACTGGAACTGTGATGATCACGGCGCTTATGCAAAATGGCATAAGATTACCTTTAAGCGTATTTAGTTTTTTGTTGGTTATGGGGAAGAAAACGGGTGGGTTGTCCTGGCCTGCCCTTGTTCTTCTCCTTCTTTTCATCGCAGGACCAGTCTCAGTACTTGGCTCGTCTCTTCCTTTTGCCTCCCTTCACAGCGGATTATACAAGAATACAGAATTTACTGATCCGGTCGTCGCTTTTACCCCTTATGACAAGATTTACTTACTTGTTGAATTGCGCGAGCTGCAAACAGGCAAATATACCCTGACAACAGATTGGGTTACGCCTTGGGGTGAGTTGGAGCACCAGAGCAATTATTCTTTTGCCATACAAGACGTCAGGCCTTCCTGGAAGGTGTATTCCTGGCTCACTCTCTGGAAGAATGGCCCGATCAAGCGTTTGTTCGCTGGGGAAGATTTTAAAAAGGAATTCTACGGTACCTGGACGGTTCGGCTTTTTCTGAACGGTAAACAGATTCATGAGCAGGATTTTGGTGTTCACTAGCCTGTTGGGTTAAACGATTTTTTGAATATAACAGAATATGTTATGCCGGTACGTGCTTCTGGTCTCATAAGTCTGACCACTGATTTTGGCCTGCATGATCCCTATGTGGGGCAGATGAAGGGGGCGATCCTTCAACGGCACCCTGTTGCTCAATTGGTCGATCTCAGCCATGCGATTCCCAGGCAGGATATCCTTGGTGCAGCCTTGGTTCTGCACAGTAGTTATGCCTTTTTCCCAGCCGGTACAGTACATCTGGTGGTTGTTGATCCAGGGGTGGGCAGTCAACGGAGGATTCTGGCAGCTGAGGCTCAGGGACATTATTTTGTGGCCCCGGATAACGGGACTTTTTCTTTATTGCTACGAGATCAGTTGGTTCAGAGAGTATATCTGGTGGAGGAGAGAGGACTTTTTGCTGAGACAGTCAGCACAACCTTTCATGGACGTGATATTATGGGGCCAATAGCTGCGGCCTTAGCCAGCGGAATGCCAATATCTACGGTGGGACCAGAGGTCTTGCCAGCGTCTTGTGTGTGCCTGGAGATACCTGTTGCTCAGGTTGCAGGGCAAAAGATTATGGGCCAGATCCTGCAGATTGATCATTTTGGCAATATCCGTACAACAATCCGTCAGACTGATTTGCGGGGCTTTGTTGATCCACAGCAATGTCAGGTGATGCTGAGCGGCCAGCAGATAAAGGGCATTCATACCACCTATGCTGAAGCTGGGCCAGGGGATCTGGTCGCGCTTATTGACAGTGCAGGGTATCTTGAGATTGCAGTCAATATGGGTAACGCTGCTGAGCATCTCCAATGCGGCACTGGAGATGCTGTTGAGGTTACCTCTTTGTGATCCGGGATATTAGCTTCTTGGTCTCTTGCCCTTCCAGGGCTTTTGTGATTTCCCTTGATTATATGGCCGCCGTCCTTTGCCAGCACCAGAATGGTGAAGGACCTTGGCTGTGACGAATTTTCCATTAACCTTAAACTGCTGAAAGGCACCCAGGATCTGAGGGATGAAGCGGCTGTCTCCCTCAATGGTCGCTGTGTTACGCATGATTTCTATTTTACCTACTTTGATGCGACCGCCGCCAGGAACAGCATTAATCATACTGATCAGGTTTTCCGGGAGAACGCCGTTACGTCGTCCAACATTAAGGTGAAAGCAGGTAAACCCATTTTCTTTTTGATTTTTTCTCCCATCCCGCTGAAAGCTTTTTGCGTCTTTTCCGCTGACCTGCTGGTTAAGGTCTGGAGCGTCCTTATAGTATTGAAGGAAACGATTGAATTCCAGGGAGATGAATTTTTTAATCAACTCTTCCCGGTCCAGATGGGCCAGGTGTTGTTCAATCTCTGCATACAGAGGATCAATCTGGTCATGGTTCACCTCTGTGTTGCTGATAACTCCCATCAGATTATGTAACTGGGTAGTGCAGACTTCTTTACCTGTGGGGATCAGGGATTTCTCGAATTTCTTATTGATATTTTTCTCAATATGTTTGATTCGATGACGCTCCCGCATATCAACAAGGGCAATGGAGGTCCCACTGCTTCCGGCTCGCCCTGTTCGACCACTGCGGTGGGTATAGGCAGCAATATCATCTGGCAGGCTGTAGTTGATCACATGGGTCAGGTCGTTGACATCCAGACCACGGGCCGCAACATCAGTGGCAACCAGAAGTTGCAGGCGTTTTTTGCGGAATTTCTCCATAACCAGATCACGTTGGGCCTGGCTTAATTCGCCGTGCAGGGAATCGGCCTGGTAGCCGTCCTGAATAAGTTTATCAGCCACGTCCTGGGTATCTTTTCTGGTGCGGCAAAAGATTATAGAGTAATTATCCGGATTATTATCCACGATCCGTTTCAGGGCTGAATAGCGATCCCTTCCATTGATCAGGTAGTACTGATGGGTTACATTTTCAGCACCAGAGTTTTTTCTGCCCATGGTGATTTCCACAGGGTCAGACATGTAGCGGTTGGCGATATTGGCAACCTCTTTGGACATGGTGGCTGAGAAGAGCAGAGTATTCTTATCTTTTGGAGTTTCTGCCAGAATGGCATTGAGTTCGTCCTGAAAGCCCATTTGCAGCATCTCATCGGCCTCGTCAAAGACAGCATAGCGCACAGCAGAGATATCCACCTTGCCTCGTTTAATCAGGTCCCGGAGACGGCCCGGGGTGGCAACAATGATCTGGATACCCTTGCGGAGTTCACGCATTTGTTGCTCAATACTGGCACCCCCATAGATAGCTAATATCCTGAGTCCTTTAGTAAAGCGGGAAAAACTTTCCAGGTCTCTTGATACCTGCATGCAGAGTTCCCGGGTTGGACAGAGGACAAGCCCCTGTGTTTGTTTGTTTTTCGGGTCAATCAGTTGGATTAAAGGAAGGCCAAAGGCGGCTGTTTTACCGGTTCCGGTTTGGGCAAGGCTGACGATATCGACTTTTTGCTCCAACATCAGCGGGATAACTTTGGTCTGTACCGGGGTTGGTTCTTGAAAGCCCTGTGCAGTAACAGCCTGAAGGATCTCGTCGTTGATGCCGATATCTGTAAATGTGGTCATAATATCTTTTCTCTGTTAAATAGGTATGGTATGAGGACGTCACTTTCCCCTGTCAGAGAACCCTTACGGGACAAAAATGGCATTACATTGGCTGGATACGCTGTCACAGCCGCCACAGGAGAGGTTGACGCATATTGAGGCACACCCTACTCTGTATCAACAATAAAACAAACCGTTTTCTGCGGATTAAAATGTTTTTTGGAGCATTTTGATACATGACTTTTGTAAATCATGAATTAGAGCTGGCAAATGATTTTGTCCGATACACGGATTGTCATATCTTTTTGACAGGTAAGGCCGGGACCGGCAAAACCACCTTTCTTCATAATCTGGAAAGGGATTCAGCCAAACAGATGATTATTACTGCTCCCACCGGGGTTGCAGCGATCAATGCGGGTGGGGTCACCCTCCATTCTTTTTTTCAACTGCCTTTTGGCCCTTTTCTGCCAGGGACTGAAGCCTACGAGCGGATGCAGCAGCACCGTTTTCGCTTTAGCCGGGAAAAGAAAAAAATCATCAAGGGGCTTGATCTCCTGGTTATTGATGAAATCAGCATGGTCCGGGCAGATTTACTGGATGCAGTGGATGAGGCTCTGCGCTATCATCGTCACAGCCCTTTGCCCTTTGGTGGGGTTCAGGTGTTGATGATAGGAGATCTCCACCAACTGGCTCCTGTGGCAAAGCGTGATGAGTGGCAATTGCTGAAAAAGGAGTATACTTCACTCTATTTTTTCAGCAGTAAAGCGCTCAGTCAAACCGAGTTGATCACCATTGAGCTCCAACATATCTATCGCCAGTCTGATGCTGATTTTATCCGGCTGTTAAATCGGGTGCGGAATAATCAGCTTGATCAGCCCACTGTTACGGCCTTGAATCAACGTTATCTTTCAGGTGTTAAGCCTGGTCAGGATGAGGGCTATATCACCCTGACTACCCATAATCGCAGTGCTGACACCATTAATCGTGAGCAGCTGAGTAAGCTTGATACCAAGGAGTTTTGTTTTGAAGCAGAGGTCTCAGGAGACTTCCCAGAGCATACCTATCCGGCTCCGGAAGATTTATGCCTGAAAAAAGGGGCTCAGGTGATGTTTGTCCGTAATGATTCTGGGCCGGAGAAGCGATATTATAATGGCAAAATTGGCAAAGTCCATGAGATCACAGAAACCGCAATAATCGTGCGTTGTCCTGATAGTAGACAGGAGATTGCTGTGGAGCCTGTTGTTTGGGAAAATATCAAGTATACCCTGAACCAGGAAGAAGGAGAGATTGAAGAGGAGGTCATTGGCACCTTTGAGCAATATCCTTTGAAAACAGCCTGGGCTATCACTATCCATAAAAGTCAGGGTCTGACCTTTGAAAAGGCCATTATTGATGCTCAGGCAGCCTTTGCTCATGGTCAGGTCTATGTGGCTCTGAGTCGCTGCAAGACCTTTGAAGGCATGGTGCTCAGTTCGCCTATTGGGCGGAGTGGCGTTGCCACGGATGGGGCTGTCTTGCATTTTGATAAGCATGTGCAAAAAAATCCTCCTTCTCAGGAAAGGCTTCACAGGGCAAAGATAGGCTTTCAGCAAAAATTATTAACAGAGTGTTTTGATTTTCAGCAGTTGCGCAACCGCTTGGGCTATCTTGTCCATCTCCTGCGTGGAAATGAACGCCTTATTCAGGTGATGGGGACCGAAATTGCCGAGCTTGAGGAGATAGAAGAGCAGGCAGGGCAGGATATCTTTCTGGTCAGCGAAAACTTCAGGAACCAGCTCTATGGTCTTTTTAGCAAGGGAGAGATGCCTGCGTCAGATTCGCATCTTCAGGAGAGGGCGCGTAAGGCCTCGGAGTGGTTTCAGAACAAGTTTGAGCTCATTTTTAATGATGCTTTTACCCGTTTATCCTTTGATACCGATAATAAGGAATTGGCCAAAAAGGTGGACAAGGTCCTGAAAAACCTTAAGCTGGATTTGGCTGTCAAGTTGGCTGGGATTGCTTCTTGTGAGCAAAGCTTTGTTCCGTCAGACTATTTACGGGCAATTGCTGTGGCTGAGATGAATTTCTCCTCAGCAAAAGCGAAAAAATCCCAGGGAACATACAAGGTTCCCACAGAAATCAAGCACCCTGTCTTGTTCAGGGCCTTGATAAAATGGCGATCTCGAAAGGCCAGGGAACTGGATCTTGCCCATTCTCAGATTGTGCATCAGCGGGTCTTGAGCCAGATTGCTGCTCTCCTGCCAGCGAACAGAGATGAGCTGAGAAAAATTCACGGGGTGGGTAAAATGACCATGCAGAAGTATGGAGAGGATTTGCTGAGGATGGTTGCCGACTATCAGATGAAGGAAGAGTTTTCTTCCTGAGTTTGGCAGGGAAGAAATGTGCAATCAACAGAAATCAATGCAGAGGGAGGAATGTGTTGAAAGGAAAAGATTTTTTAGAAGGGCCTAAAGGAAGAGTGGAGAAAAGGTCAGAGAAAGGATCATATAATTGGGATGCGGAAGACTATGCTCGTCATTCTTCTGTGCAGCAGGGCTGGGCCAGAGAGCTACTCAATACATTGAATCTTCAGGGTAATGAAGCTGTGCTGGATATAGGTTGCGGTGACGGCAAAGTAACTGCAGAGCTTGCTGAATTGGTGCCTGATGGAGAGGTGCTCGGATTAGACAATTCTGCTGCTATGTTGGCTTTGGCCCGGAAGGAGTTCCCCTGGTCAAGCTACCCTAATCTTTCTTTTCAGGAGCGGGATGCCAGAGAGTTGGCTTGTGAGCAGGAGTTTGATCTCATCTTTTCCAATGCTGCCCTGCACTGGGTACAGGATCATCTTCCTGTGCTTACAGGTATAAGCAGGGCCTTGAGGCTGGGAGGGCGTGTGCTTTTGCAGATGGCTGGCACAGGAAATGCTGCTTCTTTTCTTGCTGTTGTGGACGAAGTTATTCAAACAAAAGAATGGCAGCAGTATTTTGTCGATTTTGCCTTTCCCTATGGTTTCTATGGGCCAGAGCTGTATAACGTCTGGTTGAAGGAAGCCGGGATGTATCCTGTTCGAGTTGAACTCATTCCCAAGGATATGTCTTATCCTGATCGAGCTGGATTGGAGGGCTGGGTGCGTACTACCTGGCTGCCCTATACAGAGCAGGTTCCTGTTGAGCGGCGAGAGGACTTTATTGCAGCCCTTGTTGACAGGTATCTTGCAGATCACCCTGTGGATAGCCAGGGGCAGGTTCATGTCAGTATGGTACGACTGGAAGTTGAGGCCTGTCTGGCAGAGGCAGAGGTTATTGATTGAGGCGGTTCTTTTTTAATGTCTCAACCCCTTTTTTGGCCAGTAAAGGGAAAAGACCGAGCAGGGCAAAAGAGAGCAGCAGACCAGGTGAGAGGATGCCGCTTGCAGATTCGATTTTACCGAGCTGGGTACCTGCATTGATGTAAACCAGGGTTCCGGGAAGCATCCCAAGTTGACTGACCAGGTAAAAGACCTTGGTGCGGATGGAGGTCAACCCCATAACCAGATTGATGATGAAAAAAGGAAAAACAGGAACCAGGCGCAGGCTGAAGAGGTAAAAGGCCCCGTCCTGCTCAATGCCTTTATTGATTGCAGCCAGTTTTTTCCCAAATCGTTGTTGAATGCTGTCCCGAAAAAGGAAGCGTGCCCCTAAAAAGGCAAGGGTTGCTCCAATGGTACTGGCAAAGGAAACCAGGAGTAGGCCCAGCCAAAGTCCGAAGAGAGCCCCACCGCCCAGAGTCATAATTAAGGCCCCAGGAAGGGACAGGGCAGTGATAAGGATGTAGAGTATCAGGTAGCCGGTTATACTGAGCAGCTGATGCTCGGCGTAGAAATCCTGCAAAAGCTGGCGACTGGATTTTAATGCGCTCAAGCTCAGGTATTCTTGACCGTCAAACAAGAGAAAGAGACCTGCAAGGACTGCGACAACGAGTACAAGGGCCAGTTTTCCTGACCAGTTTTTTTTTCGTTCTTGTTGTTCTGCGGGTGGTGTTGTCATGGTCCTCTTGGCTTTCCTGTGTCGTTATTCCATTTCTTTTATGCAGCATATGTGGTTTCTTAGCATTTAACACCAGTGCATTGCAATAAGATTGAAAGCGAACAGGAACATTAACATAACGTTCCTTCTGTGTACTTGACTTTCTCCTGAAAAAGAATAACAAGTAAAAATATTTTTTATTGCCGGTGCTCCGGTCTTTTTTCCATTCCTCAACGTATACAAAAATATGAGATCATCAAACAAAGCCTGGGAACATTTGGGTGAACTTGCTGAAGAGGATGCTGTCCATGTCCTGACCCGATTGTTTACCATGTATGAAGAACAGGAGCAGCGTCATCCCAATGATGAGGCGACAGCTCTAATGGCACGACTTTAAGGCTTGGCCTTTATGAACGAGTTGTATTTATTGAGAATTCAGAAAATTAATTTAGCCACAGATGTCATAACATATTGACACGGCTATTGATTTCTTGTAATAATGAAATTTTCACATCAATAAGCTACAGAGAGACATATGACATTTTCAAAACCAATCAAAAAAATCGGTCACCAAATTAACAAGCTAAAAGCCCGCTTCTGTCAATC
>NZ_JALAAI010000145.1:0-8791 GCF_052785085.1 Candidatus Electrothrix sp. | reverse complement strand
TTTATTGTGCATAACACCTGAAATGAGTAAAAGGTTTAACATTATTGACTTTTCCTCATTATACAGGCTTTTTATTATCTAAGCAACTGTTTTTGTGTGGCGTTGAGATATTCTTTTCAACACCCTTTACATAGGTTCTCCTCCCTTTATGTAGCTTCTTGTACCTAATATTTACTTCCGTATAGTAATTTTTACTATCTTTGATATTGAAGAGCAAGTACTTTTTGCCTGTAGGGTTTAGTTTTTTTAACGAGTCTTGCTATCTGTTTATACTTGCATGGTAAAAACACATCCTTTCTCTTTTAAAACGAACTATAAAGTATGAAAGATTGTACTGCCATATAAAAGAAGGAGATTGACTGTTTCTATCAGAAAAAGGAGCATGAGATGATCCTCAATGAGGATAGCGATTGTGAGATACTGTGGGATACAGGTTTGTTGTTCATACGAAATCTCCAGAGAAAAGGGTTGTTGCAACTGTCCGTTCCTCCTTTTATCTTTAGTGTATCGGATTTCAGCGTGTTGGAGCAAACAATATTGTAGCCTTTTGCTTTTTCCTGTACTGGCCGCTTTTTTTCTTGACGGCCAGCGTGTTTTGCGGTTAAGCAGTAGCTGCTATTTTTTGAGACGGAAGGATTTTTATAAAATACATTATGTTCCCCCGGATGGATTCGGGTGCCTCTGTGTCCGGAAAGGGTGATCGGCCTGTTGCGTAGGCCTTGTTGTAACGACGCATTGGGCTGACGGAACTGAACAGATTGTTTTTTTTAAGGCATAAACTTGGTTTAAAAGTACAAAAACAAGGAGGCCGTTATGGCTGAGGAACAGACAAACAGTGTGAGTACACTGAAAGAACCCGACAAGGTGGTTGCCGACAAGCGGAGCTTTCTCCGGTGGGCAGGGGCTGCACTGGGGGTGGTGGTGGCTGCCGGTTGGACCGGATTGGCGATCACAAAATCCGCCCAAAAAGTCGAAGGTGCGAACACCCGTGCCCACGCCGTTGATGAGGAGTTGCGGCAGCAGCAGATCATGGCTGGCAAGAAAATGGTCGTCATGACCCAGGAAGAGAAGCAGAAGATGCTTGACCGTATCCTGCGCAATCATTACCGGAAGGTCTCCTGAGCGTATTCAGGATGCCATATTAACGGAGGTAATAGACAATGTCGGAAGACAAAAGGAAAAATGATATCGCTGAAGGACAAGACGACGGGACGACCAAGGAATCCCGCCGAGATTTCCTGAAAAAGCTGGGTGTGGCAGCAGCTGCAACAACTGTAGCTCCGGTAGCTACAGCTAAAGCAGCCAGCATATCCGAGCACTTGCAGACGCATTTTGAGATGATGAGTGATTCTCAAAAGGAAAAGGCCATTGCCCGCCTGGAGGAGCGTTATACAGAGCAATTTGGTAAGCAGGTCACGGTGGCAGGTACACCAGCCCCGGAAGGAGTGCTGTTTGGCTATGCCCTCAATATCTCCAAATGCATCGGCTGTCGACGCTGTGTTGAGGCGTGTGTTCGGGAAAACAATCAATCCCGTGGGGACCATGAATACCCTAATTCAGCAATACAGTGGATCCGAGTCTTGGAGATGGTACGAGGCAATGACACCTTTCAGGTGGAAAATTTGCATAAGGGTTCCCCCAGTAGTAGCGCCATAGGTGATTACGGTGTCCAGGCTGGCGGCCATGCTGATAAAGCTGTTGGTATTTCCGGCCACGCAGAGCATTACTACGAACCAGAGTTGGTTCCGGAAGAGAATGCCTTCTATTTCCCGGTACAGTGTCATCAATGCGAAGACCCGCCCTGTGTCAGGGCTTGTCCGGTCCGCGCAACCTACCGCGATCCCAATGGAATCGTGGTTATTGATTACAACTGGTGCATTGGCTGCCGGATGTGTCAATTGGCTTGTCCGTATTGGGCACGCCGTTTCAACTGGGGCGAACCGGTACTCCCCAATGAGGACATGAATCCCAAGACCCATTATCTGGGGAACCGTCCTCGTATGCGCGGGGTCATGGAAAAATGTACCTTTTGCTTACAGAGAGTGAGAGATGGACGCTATCCAGCCTGTCTGGAAGCCTGTCCTGTGGGGGCAAGAAAATTCGGCAACCTGCTTGATCCTGAAAGTGAAATACGAAAGGTTCTGGCGACCAAGAAGGTGTTCCGGTTTAAAGAGGATTTCGCCACCGAACCGAAATTTTTCTATTACATGGATTAGAGGAGTATTACTCATGACAACGACAACGCAACCCGCTTCAGCTTTTCAGAAGCCGATAGCTTTCGCCCGCGACTTCTGCATGTATACCGTGAAAGGAGGAAAAGTCTTTTACAGCTGGATGCTCTTTCTTTCCTTTTTTGCCATTGTGGGCCTTGTCACCACCTATATACAGATGACAACTGGCCTTATCGTCACCGGAGCTACAGACCAAATCGTTTGGGAGCTGTTCGTCGCCAGCTTTATTCACTGCCCATCTATAGCGTCGGCAGCGGTGCTGGTGGTGACCCCTGCTTATATCTATAAGCGTAAAGATATGAAGCAGCTGGCGGTCATTGGCGAGGCCATTGCCATGGTCTTCGTGATTATCGGCCTCAACTTCATCTTCTTTCACATGGGGCGACCGGATCGCTTCTGGCATGCAATTCCCGTATTGGGTATCTTCAACTTTCCCAGTTCTGTGCTCACCTATGACATCATCGTGCTGAACGTTTACCTCGTCCTGAACGCTGTGGCGGTCTTCTATTATCTGTACAAACACTATGTTGGGCAGCCGCTGAACACCAAGTTCTATACTCCGCTGATCTGGTTTGCCGTGGCATGGGGACCATTCATTCATATCATCACTGCCTTCATCCTCAGCAGCAATGCGCAGATCGCCGTATGGCATACTGCTCTTATGCCCTTTTCCTTTTTAGCCATGGCAGCTGCAGCCGGGCCAGCCCTGGTGATCGTAACACTCTTGGTGATCCGCAAATTCACTAAATTGGAAGTTGCGGACTCTGCAATTGACTTCTTTTCCCAAGTCATTATCTGGGGTGTGGGGGTACTTATTCTGATGTTTGCGGTAGAGTTCTTTACGGAACTCTATCCTGCCACACATCATGCTGCCCCTCTGGAGTATGCGATTAATGGACACAACGGCCTGAATCCCTATGGTCCCTGGTTCTGGTCAATCATGACCATATTTGTGGTGCAGTTCATCCTGCTGTGCATCAAGAAAGTACGGAAGAGCTACAACTTCCTGTTACCGCTGATCTGCGTATCAGTCTTCCTGAGCGTCCTGATTGAAAAACCCGCAGTTTTGATTTTTCCGGCTTTCAGCCCGACCGCCTTGGGAGAGTATGCTGTATATCATCCGACCTTGATTGAGATCTTCAACGTCCTGTTCGTCTGGGCGACCGGCTTTATCCTGCTGACCTTGGTTCTCAAGGGTGTGGTTGGTGTATTAACCGGTGAAGTGCGAGATTCCCAAGTAGTGGAAGAAGGAGGTGCGAAATGATTTCAGCGAGAAAACATATGAGAGCGGCGGTTTTCGTCAGCCTTTTCTTCGTAGCGATCAGCGGCTTGGTGCTCCAGAATATGCCCAACGAGGCTGTGGCGCAAGAAGATGCTGCGCAGGAAGAGTCTGGTGCAGTAGTACAAGAAAATTCAGCTGATGCTTCACAAGAGGAGCCTGGTGCGGAACAGGAAGCTATATCTGATGCGGGACAAGAGGAGTCTGGTGCAGAAGAGCAAGAAGCTCCAGCCGATGCTGCACCAACCACCTCTGATGCAGAAGTTGAGTGCTATGAAAGTAGAAAAGATGCCACCAGGCTCACAAAGAAGGACAATGTAAACCCCAAGTACGGTTATCCTAATGTGAAGTGTTCACCCACCACCAAAGCTGTTCTCTGGTATGGTGATCCCTATGATGATACTGAACCTATAGGTGATACGCCGAGCTTTGGTGACTATACAGATGGTGATTTTGCCCAGGCCGTTATCAGACCACGGACAAAGCACTTGAAAACAATTATACAAAACGGTGGCATGCAATGCAGTGGCTGTCATCCAGGTGCAGATCCGGCGACTCAGAAGAATGATCCCCGTGAGCTTATGATGCATCAGGATATTGTCAGTGATGCACTTGTCTTGGAGCATGGTCGGGGAGCGATCTGGTGTTTTGATTGCCATAATGCGGCTAACCGTGATACTCTTGTTAACCATAGAGGGGATGAGGTCAGCTTTAATGAATCCTATAAGCTCTGCGGAAGCTGTCATGGGAGTACCTATAGCGAATGGCGGATGGGTCTCCATGGCAAGCGTACTGGTGAGTGGAGAGTAGGCGGAAAGAAGCGGTGGTGGACGTGTACAGAATGCCACAATCCCCACACTGTTGAGGAGCATCGTTTTGATCCGGTTAAACCTGAACCGCCACCTGCTCTGCCCCGTGGTATGAGCGAAGACGATTATAAGGGTGCTGGCAATCACGGTGGGCATTAATCCGTAGCAGCTCTTTGAAACGACTTTTTTTAAAGGTCGGAGACAGCAGTCTCCGGCCTTTTTTGTTTGTAACATGTTGTTGTAGTGTCGTAGGGGTAAACCTGTGTGTTTTACCTTGCGGCTACTTGAAATTAAAGGGCAGACACATAGGTCAGCCCCTACAGTAATTGCTCAAAATGCAAAACGTTTCTGGAAATTAAGAGGAATTGTAAACTCACTGGCACGAGGGTTTACCTTGTCGTCATCTTGTGCAGGCTGGAGATTTATACGGCGAAAGCGGTCTTCAAAGGTGTTATAGGTTTGAAACTGGATTGTATTGTTCTCAAGATCAAAATTGATCAACCGGATTAATCCGTCACCACCATTTTTATAGTCCTGATAGTTGACCAGCACCTCAATGACAGGCTGGTTAAAATTGTTGATGCTCACCTGATGGTATTCCCCACCAAGAGCAGCTTCACGCCCCCCTTGGTCCTTCAGGTACTCATGATAATTGCCACCCAGTACCATGAAAATCTGCTTGTTTTTTTTCACCAGATCGCGCCAGATAGCAAGCCCTCCTCGCCGTATCTCATTTTGTCGTGGAGCTTTACCCACCTCTGGGCTTGGCTCATGTCCGACAAAACGACCACCAGCATCATCAGGTACCTGTTTTCCATTGGCACCCTTGTACATTTCATCGGTTATATACGCATGAGTTGTTAAAATTGTTGGGGTGTTTGGGTTGGCATCTAATATCTTCTGGGCCCATTTGAGCTGGTCATCTTCATTTGCAAATCTACTGCTATCAGGGGCATCAACTTCAATATTTATATGGAGAAAAGTTATGCCAGCACCTGAAAAATACTGATAATGACTGGTTCCTTTCTTTGAGCTTCCTCCGTACCAGCTATACTTTTTGTACCGTTCCGGCCCATAATATTTGACGAATGCAGAATGACCATCAACCGGGCGTTCATTGCCGTTATAATCATGATCTCCCAATGCAACTGAATACGGTAATACATTATCCAGCTTGCCCATGTGCTGTAATGAGTCTAGCCATTCAGGGTGGTTTTCATTTCCCATGCCATCTTCAATAACATCACCCAGGTGCGTCACAAAGACAATATTTTTAAAGGGTACGCTGTCTTGAGGATCATCTTTGCTATAAGCATTCTTTACAATCCAATCCATCTGCTTGGCAAAATACGCTTTCCCTTTTTCAGCTCTGTAATATCGTTGCGTATCTGGAATAGCGACAATAGTAAACTGGTCCTGGGGCACATCGTTTTGCTTATTTACGGCACAGGCGGTCAAGAGTTGTACAGAAAGTAATATTGCTACAATTTTGAGAAAATACAAGATGATACTGTGTCGTATGTATTGTTTATGATCTTTCATGTGCTTTACCTCCTGATTATCCCAAGTATTGTGTCTGCTGATGGATATGTACTCGCATAGCCCTTGGAGTGAGATTTTTATTAGGTCGGAGACTCTGTCCCCGACCTTTTGCTTATGCTTTGTTGGCCTTATCAGCCTCTATTAATGTGGCAATTTTTTCGTTATTTTTTTTCATAACGATTTTCTTGAACTCCGCATTAATCAGACATAACATCTGGGCGATATGTTTCGCTACATTTGCCGGTCGGAGAATCAATGAGTTTGAACTGCCCGGAGGATTGTCCACGCATGAAAAGTGATTGTTCTTATCCGGGGGGCAGCTGATGACCGGATGGACACTGTGGAATGACAAGACACCGGATAATGCGTCGGTGGCACCAGCTATGGAAACAATGATGCTCGGTACGGAAGATTCATTAAGTTCTTTGACCATGTTTTCACAGGCAACAGGTTGTTTGTGAGCGGAACAGATCCTGATATTTGATTCAATTGTGAATTTCGCTAATTCACTTTGAATCTTCTTGATATGCGGCAGATCGCTGTCTGAACCGGATATGATGACTACATTATACTCTTTCATGTAAGTACCTCTTGAGTTTTAAAAGGTTAATAGCCTATAATAGGTGTTGTCCGAAAGTCGGAAAAAACGGTGTGGTTTATACAGAGAGCCACTGTCCTGCTCATATTTATACGGAGTGCAGGGCGCAGGAAATTCATAATCAAGTAAGTTGCATTGATTTTGCTGGGCATATACCTTCTTCGATTCTCGTCAGATTTCTAGTAATACTATATCGCTGATTCTTTCAAAGTGCTTTCTGTTTAATGTTGCGATACGGAGATTCATAGCGACCGCAGTGGCTGCAATAAAAATATCTCTGAATTCAATCATCATGTTGTCCCTTTTCAGGCTCTGATATATTTTTGATGAAATTTCGGCGACCTCATCGTCAAAAGAAACAGTGTCAATCCATCTGCGCAGTTTTACGATGTCTTCGAAATGCTTTTCTGTCTTTGCTCCGCACTGCAATTCAAACAGAGTCACGGACGACATAAAACATTCGTTTTTTTCTCTTATGTTCCAAAGTGCCGAATTCTGTTTATCCGCCTTTCTGAGAAAATCGATTATTACTGAAGTATCTGTCAGAACTCTGTTATCGGCCATGATCTCACGTTTATATCATCTTCTGAAATGTCCCATTGCGAAATTGACTGAAAATCTTTTTTCCATCCGTCTCGTGCCGGGCGGGAAACTTTCTTTTTCGGTATAATTATGATCTGCACTTCCTGAGCGTCAAACCCTTTTGGAAGATCGACAGAAATACGATTTCCTGCAACCTTGCCGTATGTTATCCAGCTGCTGATTTCTTGAATCTGTTTCATATTTCCTCTGGTCTATCCAACTTCAGTTCTGTTGTTTTCATTTTCATCCTCCATCAATTTATACGGAGTGCAGAGCACAGGAAATTCATAATCAAGTAAGTTGCATTGATTTTGCCGGGTAACAGGTGGGAAGGTGGGTTATAGATTTATCTCTTACGTCCCCTGTTTATTCCTTATGGGCTGGAGGAACTTTCTGGATTGCCTATCCATTTGCATAAGCAAGGTTAAGACGGGCTTCATGCTGCTTTTTAGGATGGATTACAATATCAACATCTTGATCTAAAGCACGTAAAAAAGAAAATAGTCTGTCCATTGAAAATCCGTCAAGTTTGCCATTTCTTAGAGCGGATATTTTAGGTTGATTCACTCCTAATATTAGACCAGCTTCTTTTTGAGTTAAATTTCGCTCTTCAATAATATCGTAAATCATGGAAGCGATCTTGGCTTTTGCAAGACGTTCTTCCGGGTTATCCAGCACTAAATCTTTGAATACATTGCCTGAGCTTTTTTTAATTTCATTTCCCATTTATATCCGATTTCATCTTTTACTGCGTCCGGGAAAGATCTTAAATCTTCAAGTGATGATCCTACCCAGACAACCATTTTAATATCTTTTCTATCCATATTTTATATATCCCATATATGGGATAATCTTGCAATGTAAAAGATGATATCATGCGGTATGCAGAGAGCACAGGGAAATTATAATCAAGTGGATTGCATTGATTTTGCTGTGTAATAGGTAGGAAGTTGGGAGTAACAAACATCATCTCTTATGCGACTTGTTCCTTTTAACGGGGTACGTCCCCTATTTACGTCAGGGGGAAAAAGTTACTTCGCTGGGGGAGGTAATGCTGTAAGGAAGGTAGTAAAATAAATCTGTTTACATTTTTAATTATCAAGTCAAGCCAGAAAGCTATATTGTATCGAAAGATTTTAAAAAAAATTTTAGCTCATCCAAGCGAGGGGATGAAAAATCCCAGATATCTTTTTCTAGACTTGCTTTTAAATCACATTTTCTACCGGCTTGCTTTTTTTCTTTTTTTGAGCATGAATCATAACGTTGATAAATTTGAACCCAAAATTTATCAAGCTCTTTGTTTGTTATTTCCTTATTGTTTCCCCGTAAGCATTCTTCCCAGGCGGCTAAACAATCCGCAAAAGTCGAATCTCTATTTTTGATTGACCGTAATAAAGTCTCTAGCTCCCCATAACCATCAACATTCAAAATATGGCACGAGACCTTGACACCCAAAGTTTGTGAATCAACCCACTGGTTAACTCGTTCTATACATAATGCACCGTCAAATGTTTTCAAAGATTCATTGACAAGGGTTAGTCTCTCCTGAACGCCTTTATTGTCTGCATCTACCAAGATGCCTATTTTTTCGATTCCTCTCTTCTCTATTTCAATAGATATGTCCCTGAATCCGTGAAGCTAATGCAATAAAAAAGCATTTGATATAAAATTAATATATTAATTTTTAAGGATAAAATGTATAGTAAGTACCTGTCTGAAAATTTAACCCAGCAGGTGAAAAATGAAACGT
>NZ_JALAAI010000144.1:0-8857 GCF_052785085.1 Candidatus Electrothrix sp. | reverse complement strand
ATCCTGGCAGGATTATCAAGAGGACGATTCCGGCAAAATAAAAATTTGTAGTGCCATAGGAATAGTCAAAAAATAAGCAACTTGTTGTTTTTGCATAACTTTGACTTTTTATGTCACGAACTTGGGCTAAGAGCACACAACAGAAAAATAGCCAGAAGCAAAACAATTTGATTGATGAAGGTAAAAAAGATTCCATCGGAGCCTATGTGACAAAGTGTATGATTTGTACCGGGTTGCGTGGAACGGAATGAACAGAATAAATCCAATAAAGAAAAGAAATTTTAATATTTGTCAAGTAAAATCAAGTCATCAGAACGGATATTCGTCGCAGGCAGCTATTGCTGACCGTTTCTGCAACATCTGTGATGTACTGCGGGGTGTGTTCGGGGAGTATCGGGGCGGGCGTGGTCATTCTGCACTTGTAGGCCATGAGATGTACTCCTTTGCAAAGGATTTTACCTTGGAGAAAAGAACAGTTATAAAAGGCAATAAACCTGCATAACGCCTTTTTCACTGCCTGTCAAGGAATAAAAGAAGCTTTGTCAAAGGGAAACAAAGGAATATGGAGCTTTTTCCTTCTGGGACAAAGGAAATTTTACGATCAAGCACAGGTACGCAAAAAAACAGATCTCCCTTGTTGTTCAAGCAGACTTCCTGTTGGTCGCTGACAACCTTCCTGCAAGAACAAACAACCTTCTGTTGATAGCCGCGAACCTTTTGTCAGGAACAAACAACCTTTTGTTAATAGCTGTGAACCTTTTGGTAATAGCAAATAACCTTCTGTTTGTAGCTGCGAACCTTTTGTCAGGAGTAAACAACCTTCTGTTGATAGCTGCGAACCTTTTGTCAGGAGCAAACAACCTTTTGTTAATAGCTGCGAACCTTTTGGTAATAGCAAATAACCTTCTATTTGTAGCCGCAAACCTTTTGTCAGGAGCAAAGAAACCTCTGTTGATTATCAACGATCTTTTCCCTGCTGCTCCCGATATGCTTCCAATTCCCGCAACAACCAATCCCGAGTCCGAATCGGCTTTTGCCCGTCACAGTGTACGGTATAGTATTTTCCACTCATCGTGCTTTTGCTTGCCGAATATTTAATAAAATCCTCAGTTGTCCTGATCTTGTCCTGAAAGTAATCATACTTTTTCTGGATATGCTCTGCCGCTTCTTCACCTTGATGGAAGGAACCGTTTCTGTTGATCCTGCACGTTGAACTTTTCACAAATTGCAACAGATGCGCCACCTCTGCCTGTTGTTCCGGCGGCACATCAGCATGCACGGTTCCTGTCAGCATGAGGGCCATAACCACGAGTACGATAAGAGCTTTTGCTTCCATTGTTTCTTTCCTTTGTTGTTTATCCGTTTTTCACCTTAAACACCCGAAATCCCTGATTGCCGATACAGTAAATCACAAACAGGGAAACCCGCGCCTCTGGATATTCCTGGCGCACTCCTTCTGCATAACCCCGGATCTGTTCTGTATCCTCTTCTTGCAGCTGAAAATTCTCAATACCGGTTTTAAATTTCCTGAATTCAGTATTGGAAAGATACTTAAATTCGATCACCCAGCGCAGTCCCGCATAGATCTCGTTAAACTTGCCTACAAATTCCAGATCACTGCGGCCCTTGGGGTAGGAACGCTCCACATGCCAACTGAACCAACGTGATAAATAGCGGCTGCACAGTTCATAAAAGGTGGTGCGGTAGAAATTTTCATTGACCTGCTGAAAGATGGCCTCGGGGAGCTGGGAAACGTATTCCCGCCAGTAGCCGGCAAACAGCGGTTCCAGCTCAGGCTTGTCAGAAAAGGCCTGCATATACTCAGTATGACGGGTAGACACGTCGATCCGGTGAATCTCGTTAAAATACTGCGTGAATATCCTGCGCATATTCAGATTTGGCAGCTTGAGATAATAGGAGTCCTTCAGCGTCAGCATCCCCAGATAAAAAAAGGAGATCGGAAAAAATCCTTTATCAAAGAACTGGTGCATGTTGAACTTTTCTTCCAGCATAACCCTGTCATAGGGAATGGAGTTGTGGATGGTCAGACGGTCAACGAACTCTTCCGTGAGCTGAGGATTGGAGGCGGTCAGTCGCTTAACCCAGTGCAGGTCGGTTCTCAGATTTAAATCGGTCAGGCGTTCCGGGATGGTTTTATATTCTTGAAGCCAGTCCAGGAAATACATGACCAGGGTGGAATTATACAGGGTTTCGCCCTGTGCTCTGACAAGATGATACCCGTTATACTGATTTTTCATCACTGCGCCCACATCTTGGCGGGTGGCGGGATCAATGTCGTAATCTCGGTACACCGCATCAAGGAGCTGATCTGCTTCTTTCTGGGTAAAGCCGAGCATCTGTTCAAATTTCGGGTTCAGGGTGATGAACTTCGCCACATTGAACCCCGAGGCCATGTCGTCAATGGCAATAGGTAAGACTCCGGTGATGAAGACATTATAGATGGCCCCGGTTTCGCGACCCATTTTCAGGGTTTTGAAAAAGGTCTTAAAAAAGCCGTCATCCGCAGTGAGCTGTTGATAAAGCTGATCCCTGTTGGTAACGACCAGTTGGTTGGCAAAGTTGTCGTATTCATCAATGATCAGATAAATTGGTGGCAAATTTCTGGCCTGGATATAGTGAAGTAGCCGGGTCAGGTTGTTGGCAACCGGAGCATCCAGGGTAAGTTCCGGCATATCATTGAACAGCTGGGGATAGATGTCCCGTAAAGAGCAGAGAACAGTATTGCAGTGGTTCCTGAAACTGGTCTCTATCTCCTGGATATCGGAACCAATTGACACCACAGAAAAATTCAGCGAAACAATGACACACTGATTCCGGTCCGCTGTGGGGTGCCGACCGATCCAGGTATGACCAAACAGCTCTTCAAATTGATCCGCAGAGTTGATGTCGTAATAATGACGCAGGATGGAGCAGAGCAGGGATTTACCAAAACGCCTTGGCCGCAGGAAAACAGGGTTGTTCACCATTTCCAGTTTGTCCAGGTACTCTGTTTTATCAACAAAATAGCCTTTTTTACGCACAATGGCTGCGTAGTTGGCTTCGCCGTATAAGACTCGTTTTTTCATCATCTGCTCTTTGCGTTTTCTTGCTGTCAATCTTGCTGCACCAATACCATATGTTGCCAGGTTTTGATCATACCCGTTAAGTGCTGAGGTGGCAACCAGCATGCTGTAGCGGAAAAAACGGCTTTGGTGATTTACTGTGTTGGAGCCATGATGGAAATCTGCTTGATATTGAGTCTACTGAATTCATTTTTTAGTTATGTCTTGACAATACGCTACTTAGTGGCATATGTTTCCTTTATATCCTTCAAATATCCTTTTGGTTATAAAACTGTGCATTAGCGTATTGAAATTTAAAAAAATAAGGAGAAAAGTATGGCTGATATTACTGTAACAATTCATTCGATATTTGATCTCACGAACAGCAGAGAAATTCGTCCCAGGGAGAAGTTTTCCTTTAGTGTAACGACAACCAACTCGTCTGAGGCAGATGCGGTTGCTTTGCAAGACGTCCGTTATCA
Organism: Candidatus Electrothrix sp.; assembly: GCF_052785085.1. Lineage (NCBI taxonomy): Bacteria > Pseudomonadati > Thermodesulfobacteriota > Desulfobulbia > Desulfobulbales > Desulfobulbaceae > Candidatus Electrothrix > Candidatus Electrothrix sp. The sequence goes on along the minus strand of NZ_JALAAI010000144.1, from coordinate 5,313 downwards.
TGTAAAGGTCGAAGACCCGACAATCGCAAAGATTCTTGTGCCACCGACAAATCCGGATGCGGATGGTACAGGGTATAAAGGTGTTGATCCTGCTTCTGGAGAGCTGGTCATGCTGGCACCAAATACAGAGGTTGAGGAAGCGACTCTTTTTCCAAGAGGAATCACCAAGCCCGTAGACCTGGGGGAGAATAGTCCGGTGATCATTGAAGAGGCTGGTGAATTAAGCGTGGGTGATAGCGATGTGGTGAAGGTGTATGGTCAGGCTCTTGCAGCCGGGAATACGCAACTGACCTGTCAGGTGAGTGGTACCCCGGATGTGGCGATTCCCTTGGCAACCAAGCCACTGGATATCGTTTGATACGGAAAAGTGTCCTGAGCTTTACGTATTTTCCGTTCCTTGTCAAGCGTGGGGCGGGGTTGTTTATTTCAACAAGAGGAGCAGACAGGGGAGGCTGACCAAGCCTCCCTTTTTTATATGTGTCCCGATCCGATGGATCTGGATAAAAGAGGATATTTTATTATTCCGGCTTGCCGGGATGGAGGTTTCTATGTCAGAGAACAGCGATCCGTATACTATTCGAATCAATGATATGACCTGTGCTGCCTGTGTGCGCAGAGTTGAGCAGGCCATCACTGCGGTGGACGGGGTCGAAAGCGGTACTGTTCATTTGATAGAAAAAAAGGCTGAGGTTGTTGGCGGCGACCCGCAGCAGGTGGTTGAAGCTATTATTGAGCGTGGCTATGATGCTGCCCTGGTTGCAAAGGAGGAAGCTGATCTTATCGTATCTTTTCCTCATGGTTCGCCGGAACGAGATGAGATCTTTCAAATCCTCTCCGGGCACGATCCGCAGGTGGAGCTGTCAGAGCAGGCCGGTGGCCTGAAGGTTTCGACAAGCTTGCATCCGGCGGATGTCCTGCTCCTGTTACAACAGGCAGAGATTACTGCCCGGATCGAAGAGCAGTATGCTGATCCTTATCAGCAGGAGGCTGAGGAAACGCGCAAAGAAATACGCCGCTCCTGGCAAAAGTCCATTCTTGCCGCTGTGGTCGGTTTTGGTATTATGGCCGGTGAGATGTCCGGCTTTTTCCCGCCCTTGGTTGAGGCCCGTTTTTTCTGGTTCCTTCTGGCCCTGCTTTGTCTTGGGGTGATGTCCTTCAGCGGCGGCATGTATTATATCACGGCCTGGAAACAGGCTCGCCATAAGACCTCCAGTATGGATACCCTGGTTGCGCTCAGTACCTCAGCAGCCTGGTTGGCTTCTCTTCTTTTTATCATCTGGCCTGACTTTGTGCCGGGGCGGGATGCCCGTCTGTATCTTGATGCCTCGGTGATGATCCTGGCCTTTCTCCAATTCGGACATGCCCTGGAAGTACGGGCAAAGCAGACCACCAGGGAGGCGATCAGTTCCCTGGTCGGTCTGCGGGCAAAATCTGCCCGGATTTTGCAACAGGCTGGAGAAATAACAGGTGAAGTGGAGTTGCCGGTTTCCTTGGTTCGTCGTAATGATACGGTTCGGGTCCGCCCCGGAGAAAAGATCCCTCTTGACGGCAGGATTGAAGAAGGAACCACCTCAGTGGACGAATCCATGCTCAGCGGTGAACCCCTGCCTGTTCAAAAGAAACCGGGTGAGAAGGTAATCGGAGGTACAGTCAATACAACCGGGTCTTTTCTGTTTACCGTGACCGGTGCCGGTGAAGACACCACCCTGGCCCATATCATCCGTATGGTCAAACAGGCCCAGCTCGGCAAACCGCCTATCGGAAGATTGGCAGACAAGGTTGCGGCTGTTTTCGTTCCCACGGTTATTGTTATCTCCTTACTCGTCTTTGGTGTCTGGCTTGGGGTTGGTCCCAGTCCGGCCTTGCCTCATGCCCTGACCGCTGCCATTGCGGTTCTCGTGATCGCCTGTCCCTGTGCCTTGGGTCTGGCGGCTCCTATCGCCATTATGGTGGGAACCAGTCGGGCCGCTGCCTTGAACGTCCTGGTGCGTAACCCGGATGGTCTGCAATCCGCAGCATCCACCACCCATCTGGTGGTGGATAAGACCGGTACCCTGACCCAAGGCCGCCCGACAGTGACGGATATTTATCCGATAGCAGGAGTTGATGAAATCGAACTGCTGCGGAGGGCAGCCAGTCTGGAATCCGGCTCAGAGCATCCTTTGGCCGAGGCCGTGGTCAGGAGTGCAGCGGAAAAGAAGATAGCACCATCTGCTGTTAAGGATTTTTCTTCTGTACCGGGCAAAGGTGTGCAGGCCCGCATTGAGCAGCAGACCTGGTATCTCGGTAATCAGCGTTTTGTGGAAGAGAAGAGAAAAGAGAAAACGCAGGCCTTGCCCAAGGATCTGGTGGCGATCGCTGATGCGCAGGCAGGGCAGGGCGGGACGCCAATCTGGCTGGCCGATAAAGAGCAGGTGCAGGGGCTGCTCATCCTGCGGGACCCGGTTCGGGAGGATTCGGCAGCTGCGGTGAGGAAGTTACAGGCCCAGGGGATTACTGTGGTCATGTGTACCGGGGACAGTCGTGCCACAGCCGAGGCCGTGGCTGCTGAGTTGGGGATCACGGAGGTGCATGCCGAGATGCTGCCCCAGGAAAAACTCCAGGTGGTGCAGGATCTCCAGGCAAAGGGCTATAAGGTGGGGATGGCCGGTGACGGGGTGAACGATGCCCCGGCCCTGGCCCAGGCAGATACCGGCTTCGCCATTGGTTCAGGAACCGATGTGGCTATTGATAACGGGGACATCACCTTGGCCGGTGATTCGCTGGCATTGGTGTCGGTTGCGGTCGGGATTTCCAGAGCCACTCTCAGGAATATCAAGCAGAACCTGTTCGGAGCCTTTATCTATAATGTCCTGGGGATTCCGCTGGCCGCAGGACTCTTTTTTCCCTTTACCGGTTGGCTGCTTCCGCCTATGTTCGCCTCAGCAGCTATGGCCCTTTCTTCAGTGACCGTGGTTTCCAATGCCAATCGTTTACGTTTTTTCAAGCCCGAATAAGGGAGAACGTGCGGTATGACACATCGTTCAGACAGCAGACCCCTGATAGCGAAAGAGCAGCTTGAGTATTTTTCGGGTTCGGTCGGAAAAAAGCTTGGGAGAGAGCAAAGAGCCTGCCACCCGTTTGTTGATTTCTGCGACCGTAGGATAGGGGTGGATAGCTGAGGCCAAGGTGGTGAGCTTGACCTTGCCATTTAAGGCAGCGATCCATTCCCCCAACAGGTCTCCGGCATGGGGGCCAAGGATCTGGACGCCAATGGGTTTTTCTTTCCGATTAAGCAAGAGTTTGAGCTTACCGTACCCTTGTCCTTCAGCAAGACAGCGGTCATTATCAACAAAATTTTCATGCTGAACAGTATACTCGATTCCTGCGGCTTGGGCCATGCGTTCGTTCATGCCAATGCTGCCCAGCGAAGGTTCAGTAAAGGTACACCAGGGCAGCCAGGTGTAATCGGTACGGCGGGGCAGGTGAAATATGGCATTGCTGATCACGATACCTCCCTGATAGCCAGCTGCATGGGTGAATTGGGGGCCACCAGTGACATCACCGGCAGCGTAAATATGGGGCTGGCTGGTTCGTAAACGCCTGTCCACTGTGACGCCTTTGGAGCTGGTTTTCACTCCGATCTGGTCAAGCCCCAGTCCGTCAATATTTGGGCTTCTGCCCAAGGCAACCAGAATGGTTTCCGCCTCAAGAGTTGTTGTTGATCCGTTTGAACTGTTCTGTTCTTTGAGTACAACCTCTTTGTGCTCCCCTTGTTCCTTGACCGATTGGATGGTGCTGTTCAGATAAAATTGCACTCCTTCGCTTGTCATCATCTCCATGACGCCCTGAGCCATGTCCAGATCTTCCTTGCTGAGGATTTGGTTGCTCCGGTTGATCATGGTAACCCTGGTGCCCAGTCGCTGAAAGGCCTGTCCCATTTCGCAGCCAATAGGGCCACAGCCCAGGATGATCATGGATTCGGGAAGCTTGTTCAGAGAGAATATTTCCCGGTTGGTGAGAAAGGGCGTTTGCTCCAAGCCTGGAATGGGGGGGATGGCTGCTTCAGAGCCGGTGGCAATGACCCAGTTTTTTGCGGTAATGCTCTTGTTCCCCAACTCTACACTGTGTTCGTCAGTAAAGCGTGGGTCACCAAAGAGGATCTGGGCACCGAGTTTGTTAAATCGCTCAACAGAGTCATGCTGCTGAATAACTGCAATCACCGAACGGATGCGCTCTGCCACCAAGGCAAAATCAACTGGCGGTACTTCCACAGCAGGCAGGCCAAAGGCTTCAGTGGTGCGCAATTGGTGATAGACCTGAGCGGATTTGATCAGGGTCTTGCTGGGCACACAACCAAAATGGAGACAGTCACCACCCAGTTCCTGCTCTTTTTCAATCAGTAGGGTTTTGGCACCTAATTGGGCAGCCCCTGAAGCAATGGTCAGGCCAGCAGCCCCGCCACCAATGATGCCGATATCATACTCGTATGAAGCCATTTTCTCCTCCTTTTTTGCGGTATGCTCCTATGCCTCCAGCACAATAATTGTCACGTTTTCACAGGACTCTGTTGTCAGCTGGCCTCGTTCTTCCCAGGGGCGTTTTTGCGTAGGATCAAAGATCACCAGATACCCGCAATCCCGATTAAGCCGGGTGGCATAACGGGCTACTTGTTCCACTCCTTCCGGGCGGGTGTAGGTGCCGCGCAGCAGTTTCAGCTCAATAACATCCTGTCTGCCCTTGAAATCAATCACCAGATCAGCCCGGCCCGTGCCAATGGCAAATTCCCGCTCAATGGAGCCGCCGGAATTGATGATTCGTTGGAGATAGGCCATAAAGACAAGATGGGGTGCGGCCTCATGATAGGGCATGCCACGTAACAGCACTTCGCCGTTCCTTTGCCAGAAACGGATAAAACCCTTAATCAGTTTCATGATGTCCAGGGTGCCGTCTTCAGCCACGAACCAGGCCGGTTCATCAGGAATCGCCATCTGAACCGGATAGGTCAACACCCTGGGGATAATTTCCTGATAAATGGGATTGGCGATCTCCAGCCTGCCTCGGGCATCAGAGACCAGACCGAGAGTAACCGTTCAGATCCCTCTCATTTTTTTACGCAGCAAGAGGCAGAGGAGGCACATCCAGCCCCTGGCGCCGAGCCGTGATAACCTCAGCGAGATATTTCCACGGACAGGCGTTGCGCTTCTTACACGTATCAATCACGCTCGCAAGTATGGCGAACACATGACTGCCTTGGCCATTACGGGTACCGTGGCTTAATTTGCGCGCAATAACCCAATGACGTAGTGCTTGCTCCGCCTCATTATTGGTCAG
>NZ_JALAAI010000143.1:0-8872 GCF_052785085.1 Candidatus Electrothrix sp. | reverse complement strand
GATTTGCTGTCCTGAGTTTGAAAGATTGATTTAGGGTAATGTTAATTCCATAAATTGATCCTGATGTCTTGCAAAAACAGAGCAACAGCCAAAAAAAAATACATTCCTACTTTTTGGGAATGCTCCCGCGATATACATCCTGATCAGCATGTCTGGGAAGCGAGCAGACGGGTCGCTCCATCTGTCTCTTTTCTGTCGGTGCTGCAACAACATAATCAAGAAGCCCCTCACTTTATTTAATACGAGTCTGCTTCAGCTGTAAAGACGGCATAAGGTACTCAAGGTTGCTCCCCAGGCTGGTTACGTCAGCCCCATTGCGGCATTATGCCGTGGTGTTGCGGGATTACCCCGGCTCTGCATAGATTCATTCTGTGCCTGTGCAGGAGTCTGCTGATCTGTCGCAGCATCATTCTGCGGCAGTGCTGAATCGTTTGAACCTGTCGTCGGATCACCCTGCGGTATTTCTGGATCGTTCTGATGTATCGCAGCACCATTCTTCGACGGTGCAGAATGATTCGTACCTATCGCTGCATCATGCAGAGACAGGAAATAATGACGGTGCGCAATATTTTTGTCATTATTCGGTAGTATTTTGTCATGATTCGACAGAAATTCATCATCATTCATAAGGGGATGGTCATGATCCCCCTGTGACGCGACATTATCCCCTTGTGACGCAGGACGATCCCCTTGTGACGGGACATGATCCCCAAGGGGAGAATCATTCGCCCCTGGTGACGCGACATAATCCCCAAAGGGAGAATCATTCGCCCTTGGTGACGCAAGATGCTCCCCTGGTGACGGGATGTAATCCCCAAGGTGTTACCTTGGGCTGGCTACATATAGCCCCTTTGGGGCATAGTGCCATCGTCATCGTAGGGGCACGGCGTGCCGTGCCCTGACGGCGAAATGCCGGATTCCACATACCCCGAAGGGGTTATACAATTCCAGCACGGGGTAACACCCCGTGCATCACTCGCCCCTTGGGAAAGGCAAAAAAACAAAATCACTGTCCGCCGCGCACCAACCGAACCGCATAGTTGTTGTTGCGGTTGGAGGCGCTGGAAAGGCCGTTGCTGAAATAGACGTACCATGCGCTGACCGAGAGGTCGGCAAACGACGACCCGGACCAGTACCAATCAGCTACTGTATTCGGAAAAACCTGCTGATTGATCGTCGGCCTTGCAGAACCCTCGTTGCACCAACCACTCTCTTGGTCTTTTCTTCCCTTACTGCAATACACCAAGGTTTTCAGCTCATCAATGGTTGGCATCCGCCAATCAGCATGGCCTACATATTCAACATTCTTGAAACGCTGCATCGCATCATCCCATGTATACGTTTTGACCTCGCCATCTTCGCAGTTATCACCGGACAAACCTTCTGAACAGCGTTTCCACATCAAACCGGTTTTTGTGTCCGTTATCGTGCCATCGCCGTGATCAATATATTGCCCGATTGTCCTGTCCTGCTGCGGTACGGAAGTGCGAACAGGTTCTACTTTTCCACTACGTTGCGCAGCCTATTTATTATTTCCCCGCCACGCAAAATCATCCCTCCTGCGTTGTTCTGTCTGTGTCACCACAGGAGGAGGCTCCTTCTGTTCCTGCAACGCCTTGGGCACCAGCAGAAAGTCCCCCCACTCATGCCCTGTCATCCGAATATCCCCGTACTGAGGTGTCTGCGGAGCATTCAAAGCCACCGGTCGCCTGATCAGGTCAAAAATGGTATACCCGTCCAGAATTTTTTGATTCTCCCGCAAAGCATCAAGAAATGCCTTGGCAAAAACTGAATGACTCCCTCCTCCGGCATCCCACACCGGCTCTTCACCGCCCGAGGTCAAGGCAGTGCGGGAACGTCTTTCCTGCATTCGCCGGAGCAGTTCGTCCAATCCTGACCCGTCCGGCAGTTTCGCCCCGGAATCCCGTGTCAACAGGCTGCCCGAATAACAGGAATCCGCCACCACCAGCACATGTTTGGCCCGAATTTCCTTCAGCATACTGGTAATTCTTGATGTCGGAATCCAGAAAATATCATTGTCTCTTGCCGCATCAATCGGCTGCCAATATTCAACACCGGTCTTCTTGTTGAGATACCCGTGACCGGCATAGTAAATCAGCAGGTTGTCCGATTCGCGGTTTGCCGTACTGCGCAGTCCGGTTATAGCTTCCATAGTCTGCTGCCACGTCTTATCCAGAAGCAATTCAACCTCAAAGCCGTACTGTTTTTCCAATACCTCAGCCACTGCCAGAGCATCTGCTCTCGGTGTTTTCAGCGGCGTGAGATACTTATAATCCTGATTGCCAATCACCAAAGCATGAAAACGACCAAAGGAAGAAGCAACTGCCGAACCAGCAAAAATCAGAATAACCAAAAAAATACACAGCAATCTTTTCAACATGATCACTCCCCTGCCCCTTCTCCCTTTTGCCGCAGTTTTTCCAATGCGGCACGGGCATCAGCTGCATCCTGAGTTCTTCCGTTTGCTGCCAACAACTCCGCAAGCAGAGAAAGATGCGCAGTCCTGTTGATCTCCGGCCCGTACAAATAGGCCAGTCGCGCCATAGCCAGGGCCTCGCCGATACGTCCTTCTTTCTGCCACACCCTGGCAATATTCGCCAAGTGTACTGCGGCATCAGCAGAAATCATGCCGGGTTTGTCCAGCGTTGCCCATTCCTGATCAAGAGCGACTTCGCTCTCAGCTCTTTCCTGACGTGACGATCCATCAAGCTGCACATGAGGATCAAGGCGAACCTCTGCTTTGCTCGTTGTTTTTTCACCAGTAGGTGTTTTCTCATGAACCTCCTCTGTCTTCATCTGCGGCGGCCCCTGCCAGAGCATAATCCCAATCAGGATCGTGCCAAACAGGGCAAAGTAGGCTCCAGGCCAGAAATCAGTCATGCGCAAAGTAAACAGGCTTGACTCGACCTCTGCTGAAGCCGTCCCCATTCCAGAACGGGCAAGCTCGGCAGGACGATTGAACAGACGGAACCCCAGATAAATAGAAAGCGCACCTATCGCCAGCACGCTCAGGCGATACACCGTGACATACAGCAGAAACTCAGTTGAACCGGACATAGAACCTCACAGGGTCTCTGTTTGATAAAAATAACGGAAACAAGAAAAGAACAGCAGGAGTGTACAAAAAACAACGGGATTCCGCAAGGTCGGTTTGATAAGCGATAATAAAGGGCAACCCCCAAATTGAGTTAAACACTTCCGCTTGACTTCCCCCCATCCCTTGACTAAACTACCACCTGCTTTCAGGTGTCCGCTTTCATAAATAAAGCGGATGAAAAGGGAACCCGGTGTAAATCCGGGACGGGCCCGCCGCTGTAACCGGAGACAACTCTGCATGATGTCAATGCCTTAAAAAGGTGGGAAGGCGCAGGGAAGGACGAACCGGAAGTCAGAAAACCTGCCTGGAAAAATGTTCAAACACCTCGGCAAAGGTATGAACAATATGGACGTTATCTGGGTAGAAAGGGACATCCCGGATCAATTTTTTAATTGGTCCGGGATTTTTTATGCTCTGCGCGCATCAGAATCCCCCGGTCCAGCAGCACAGGGAGATTCCCGTGGAGTTACCTTTTTTTCATTATGCTTGTACTGCTTTGCAGTACACCAACTGCTTTTGCAAGCAAGGGATGGAAGGTGGAGCATAAAAACGCCATTGTCTTAGCCATGTTTGGCACCACTGTTGAGCCTGCCTTGCAAGGATTGCTCAACATCCGAACCAGGATGATGGAAAATTACCCGGAAACCCCGGTAAAAATCGCCTTTACCTCCAACATCATCCGCAAAATATGGCAGGACCGGGCCAAAGACCCGACCTACAGCAAGGCCCATCCTGAAATCCCGGAAGATGTATTGCACGTCAAAACTGTGCTTGCCACCATTGCTGATCTGCAAAACGTCGGCTACGACACCATTATTCTGCAGCCCACTCACATTGCCATGGGAGAAGAATTCCTTGATCTTGGTACTTATGTGGATAGCCTGATGCGCATGGGCACGGTAAAAAAGAAAAAATACAAGCCGTTTCATAAAGTCGTGTTGGGACGCCCTGCTCTGGGCACCTATGGGTTTGATCATCCCTATGCTGAGGATATTAGCGCAGCCGCAAAGGCCCTGGACAAAGACCTGGCAATGGCAGCCAAAGAAAACGCTGCCTTGGTCTACATGGGACACGGTAATGAACATTTTCCCTCTGGAGGTGCTTATCTTGAGCTTGCCCACCGGATGCGTGAACGCTCCCCGGAAACAGTCATCCTGATAGGAAATGTAAAGGGTTTTCCCTCGCTTGAAGATGTGATTGACAAGCTGAAATTAGGCGGGATACAAAAAGTAATATTGAAACCTTGCATGGTTGTGGCCGGAGATCATGCCATGAATGATATGACTGGCACTGATGTCGAGAAACCATCCTGGCAGATGACCCTGGAAAAGGAAGGCTTTGAAGTTATTACGGTCAAAAAAGGCCTTGGTGAACTGGATGCCTTTGCTGATATTTTTGTTCAGCATGCTGCTGATGCGGCCGCTGATGCAGATATCGTGCTGAAGTAAGGTTGCGTACAAGTGGACAAAGGTAAATCTATGGCAGCACGACCGGTATCTACACTTATCACAGGAGCAGGTTTGCTCCTTCTCCTGCTTATTTCCATTGTGATGTCAGCAACAATGGGATTTATGGAGATCCCGGTTGCAACGGTATTGCAGCTTATAACCCATGCCCTTTCATTGGGAAGCGGAGATATGGCTATGGACCCGATTGTGACAGCAGTGGTCATGGATGTACGCCTCCCCCGTATCCTGGCGGCAGTGCTGGTCGGAGGCATGCTGGCCCTCTGTGGCACGGTTTTTCAGGCCATTCTTCTCAACCCACTGGCTGATCCTTACACCTTGGGCATTTCTTCCGGGGCCGCTTTTGGTGCCTCTTTAGTTATTGTGCTTCAGGTTGTGGGCTGGATGCTGCCAACAAGCTTTTCTGTGCCACTTTTTGCCTTTTTGGGCAGTATCGGAACCCTGTTCACAGTACTGGCTCTGGCTTCTGAAGACCGCCGCCTTTCTTCAACCAGCCTGATTTTATCCGGCGTGATTGTTGCCGCTATTCTTTCCGCAGCCATAGGTTTTCTCAAATTCGTTGCTGATGAACAGGTCGGCATTATTATTTTCTGGCTCATGGGTTCCCTGTCCGGGATTTCCCGTCAGAATATTCTTCTCCTGCTGCCTGCCATCCTGATCGGCATGACGGTTTGTCTCTTTTATAGCCGTGATCTTAACATCATGGCCACTGGAGAACGGGCTGCCATCACCCTTGGTATCAATACTGTCCGCCTGCGCTGGGTTCTTCTCATTACCTGCTCCCTTATGACTGCACTCTGTGTTTCAGTCTCAGGCATCATTGGCTTTGTCGGGCTCATTGTGCCCCACCTTCTCCGCCATCTTCTGGGCCCGGATAACAGGCAGTTGATCATCCTTTCTACCTTGGGCGGCGGTCTGCTCCTGCTGGTGGCTGATACAATTACCCGGGCAGTGCTGCCTGCCGAAGTTCCCATTGGTGTACTGACAGCCCTTATCGGTGGCCCTTTTTTTGCCTATATCTTCAAGAAACGACAGCAGGAAAATGGCTGACTCTTCTTCTGATATTCTCTGGCAGCTGGACCAGGTCGATTTTGCCTACAAAAATCAACCTGTGTTAGCAGAGATACAGCTCGCCCTTTCTGCGGGCAAATGTTATGGCATCCTCGGCCCTAATGGCAGTGGAAAAACCACCTTGCTTGATCTGCTCTGTGGGTTATCCCCCCCTGATAAGGGAGACCTGCTGTATCGTGGAACTCCACTGTATCAATGGCAGAAACGGGAACTGGCAAAACGGGTCGCTCAGGTACCCCAGGATTTCCAGGTTCGCTTTGGTTTCTCAGTCCGGGAAGTAGTGGAGATGGGACGCCACCCCCATCTTGGCCGCTTTGCCTCTCTGACCAGCCAAGGGCATGCCCTGGTTGATGCCGTGATGGAAGAGATGGGCGTGGCAGGATTTGCATCGCGCTCAGTCACCCGTTTGTCAGGCGGAGAAAAACAGCGGGTTGCTGTGGCCCGTGCCTTGGTCCAGGACCCAGAGGTATTACTCCTTGATGAGGCCACCTCTAACTTAGATATTTACCATTCCCTGTCCATCCTTGCCCTGATTCGTCGCCGGGTTGTTGAACAAAGTTTGACAGTGGTTGCTGCAATCCATGATTTAAACCTGGCAACGTATTTTTGTGATGAGTTAATCTTCTTAAAAAACGGACAAATTATTTGTCAAGGCCCCACTGACCAAGTGCTGCGGCCTGACATTATCCAGAAAGTGTACGGCGTGGAGGCACAGGTTCGGAAGGATGCCTTTTCCGCCTGCAACCAAGTGAGTTACCGACTCCCTGCTTAGTCATCGAATAAATAATTTTCATGAGTCTCCAAAAACCAACGAGGAAAAAATGTTGCAACATTATCTTATTGCTTTCCTGTTTTCTTGCCTGCTCACAGTTCCGGCCTTTGGCACTCCTATTATTGATAAGGTCGGCAAGGTGATTCAGCCGGACAAGCCCTTTCAACGGATCATTTCCTTATACGGAGCACATACCCGTAACCTGATTGATATGGGGGCTGGTTCACAAATCATTGCCATAGGGCGGAGTGATAAGCAATTGCCGGATCTCCCTAAACTCAGCTTTCGTGATGATCCTGAGCGGCTCTTGGCCCTGAAGCCGGATCTGGTGCTGATTCGTCCCATGCATAGTCGAGCATATCCACAAATAGTGGAACGCCTTGAGGCAAGCAACGTGGCAGTGGTCTCCTTGCAACCTACCTCAGTGGATGAGATGTTCCGCTATTGGGAATATCTGGGTATTCTCAGCGGACACCCGGAAGAAGCCTCACACATGATTGCCCGTTTTGGTGCTGGTCTTGTAGAAATCAACCGCCAGGTAGAACGTATCCCAGAAGAGAAGAGGAAAAAAGTCTATTTTGAATCTATCCACAAACGAATGAAAACCTTTGCCCTCCAATCCATGACAATATTTGTGTTGGAATCTGCTGGTGGTATCAATGTGGCCCAGGATGCGGTCCAGGTTCGTAAAAGCAACATTGCAGCCTATGGGAAGGAGCGTATTTTCTCCAAGGCAAAAAAAATAGACGTCTTTCTGGCTCAAGAAGGACGGATGAATAAGGTGACCACGGAAATGATCCGTAATGAGCCTGGATTTCAGGTTATTAAGGCAGTACAGAATAACCAGATCTTTCTTGTTGATGAAAAGCTGGTCTCACGGCCAACCATGGGGTTGCTGGAAGGGATTACGCAGATTTTCAAAATACTCTATTAAAGGAATCGTCAACTTGAGGTGAGTAAAAAAGGACGGAACAGGTTCGCTCCTACGGCAATTCCCAAATCAAGAGAGAAAAAATAAAAAAAGGCCACTCACGCTCTCTGCGAAAGTGGCCTCTCAACTTAAAACAAGAACTATTATTCAAAGTTAAATTTCGGTGCAATAAAATTTGGTACGCCCTCAGGGTTCATTGGATCCTGCATTGCGTTCATCTGCGCATTCATAGTCGCTGTCCGGGTCGCTGCCATTACTTTGGTACTGACTGCATTACCTATTGTATTTCTGAACTGTGGCATCAAAGGAAGCCTCTTGACCTGTTCTGCTTTTACAATATCTCTTGTCTTTATCATCATTTCTTGGATAATAGATGGATTTGGGCCAACATTCATTCTAATGTCTTCCACTACATTCTGGATGTCTGGATCATCAATGGTCAATGGAAGTTTTATACTCTGCGCTTGGGCATATTGAACAGCAAAAAATGCTGTAAAGGAAACAATCAAGGCGAGTTTAACAGATATTTTTTTCAGTTTCAGCATTTCTATCTCCTTTTTTTAATGAAAACTATTCGTTATATTCATTTTGGAAAGTTATTACGATAACGTTCTATATCCCTTGCTTAATATGACATGAGTAACCTTTCAGGGCATTAAAATTTAAATATTTTTTGTACATTCGTACAGAATCGTACAGAAGGTATTTCTTATCACTCCTGTACGATATCTGTAATAATCTTAGCCGCAAGATACAGCAAGAATCATCTCACTGCATCGTTCAGCGACTTAGAAAGGGGGAGGAGCTATCATACCCGGAATGCCACCATTCGGATTCTTCAACCCTTGGGCCTGAACCGCCATGATCTTCTGCATCATCATTGGCTGCATTTTTCCCATAATTGTAGTATACAGCGGCAGTTGATCAAGAGGACGGTTTGTCATATCGGTGATGACTTGATCTCGAACACCGTTCATCACTGATTTTACCATCGGATCATTCTTGATAGGATTTACTACTCCCTGGATATCCGGATCGCTCACAGGTAACGGAATATCAACAGACTGAGCATTGCTCATGGTGTACGCAGATGCAACCAATGCCAGTGCCAGTGCAACTCTGATTGTTCCTGATTTAATCTTGTCCAACATTTTCTTCCTCCTTTAAAGTTTTCTAAAATAAAGAGTTACTCTATAACCTCGCTTCCTATATTAAAAGATTCTTGGCGGATTGTAAAATTATTTTTACCAATTTTGCATTTTATTTTTTGCCGCTTTCAATTACAACGATCAAACGACAAGATAATGCTACCTTCTCAGTCGTCTTCAGTCATTTTTTTTACAGAAGATGAGATTACAAGTAGTAACCGTTCACCCCCCTCATTCCTCACAAAAAAAGATTGGACAAAAAAAGAAGATCACGATAGTTTAAGGGTCACAACGTTTTTTACGAGATCTATCCACGTTCTGAGTTCGCATGCACCTATCCAGAGAAGAGTTGCGAAAAATAGATAA